>CAYMQE010000035.1:0-8764 GCA_964392695.1 Candidatus Woesearchaeota archaeon
CTTCGAGAACAGATCCTTTGTTTATTATGTTTGATTTGGCTAAATTCTCTATATATCTGCTTCTATCCTTTGCGCGCATTTCAGCATGGAACTCTGAGAGTTTTGATATTATTCTCTTAGCTATACCTTTTGAAGCTGTGTAATTATTGAAGTCCATGCTTGTGTAGAGTTTACTAATTTCATTTTCTGCATGCGTAGGGTTATCATAAGCTACTTCGCAATCCCAACACTTTACAACATCTCTTTCAGCTACATAGTAATTTTTGGCTACAATTTCCAATTTGGAGCTCCCACAGAAATAACATTTCATTAAATTCTATCGCATACTCACTTTTATAAATTTTATTTAACTACTCCATATTTATGAGAAAATGGCTGAATATGTTAATACTTGCAGTGTTGCTTTATGTGTCTTTTGTCACATACGTACAATTTATGAGGCATTTGTCTTTCAACTCTTATTATTTCGATTTAGGTGTTTACACCAGAAAAATATGGGCATTAACACAGGGATGGTTTGATAATGTATTAGCAGGGCATCTGGAACCCTTTTTGATTTTATTGCTTCCTTTCTATTATTTATTCCCTTCACCTTTGACTATAATCTTTATTCAGGCTTTATTTGTCAGTTCAGCGAGTGTTATACTCTTTTTTATAGCTAAGAAATATACGACAGATTTTCAAGCCTTTATTTTGTCTGTCATTTATTTAGCTTATACACCTTTATTATATACCTCTCTTTATGATTTTCACACGATTTCTTTTGCAATATTTTTCATACTTTTGTCTGTATATTTTTACGAAAAGAAAAATTGGAAGGCATATTCAATAAGCAACATACTCTTATTATTGATAAGAGAGGACGTTGCCTTAACCGTTCTGTTTATTAATGTTTATTATTGGCTGAAATATAGGCAAAAAATTGCTGTCTATCTTGCTGTTTTTGCGGTACTTTATTTCTTATTTTATCTTTCCTTTGAAGGCGGAACTAGTATATCTACGCCGAGTGAGTATGGCATATCCAGATACGGCTATCTTGGCTCTAGTGTATCTAACATAATTTTTAATGTTATTAAAAATCCATTAATTCTATTTTCGGAATTTAATTATGAAAAATTGAAGTACTTATTTTATCTTTTCGCGCCTCTTTTATTTCTTCCTTTGTTCAATAGATTTATTATTACTGCTATCCCTTCATTTGCAATAAATTTACTTTCACGGCAGCCATCGGATTACGTTGTAACCAATCATCACAGCTCTTTGATTATACCTCTTTTGTTTGTGTCATTAATCTATTCATTGCGAAGATTTAGAGAGAAAACTTGGATATTAGGCTTATCTCTATTTTTAACGGTATTACTATCTTTTTATTTACTTGTAATGCCAAATAAATCTTATATTAGTGAGTTGTCTGATACTTCTCATGCAGAGAATATAAAAATCATATTGGATCAGTTGCCAAAAGGAAATTATTCGGTATCAGCAGAACAGCACATTTATCTACATTTAATTTACTATAATGAATTGCATGTTTTGCCGCCTATTTTAGAGTTTAGAGCACCTGATGAAATTATGAATACAGATTACGTTGTATTGGATGCTAAATTACCTAAACTGGACTATTATACCAATAAGAGCAACCTGTTAAATTACATAAATAAATACAAAACAAATAATTGTTTTGAAATCGTGGACGAACGCGACGGCGTTGTTTTATTTAGAAATATTTGTTAAAAATAACTCAGCACTTTTATCCCATGAGAAATTTTTTGACCATTTTTTTGCATTATTGCTGAGCTTCATTCTGACATTTTTATCAGTTAATATTTTTTTACATGCTTCTGTTAATTCGTTTATATCCCCGTTTTTAACTAATAATCCCGTTTCACCATCTTTTATTGAATCAATTAGACCGGTTACTTTATATCCTACAGCAGGTGTGCCTACTGAATTTGCCTCAATAACAACTCGTCCCCACCCTTCCTTTACGGACGGCACAACTAATACATGCGCTTTACCAAGAAGTTTGTGTTTTTTCTTATTATCCACTCTGCCGAAGAACATAATTTTGCTATTCCTATATCTCTCTACAAGATTCTTGTAGTATCCACCACCATCGCCTATAATCCATAATTGTAAATCTTTAATTTCTTCTTTTAATTTATTAAATGCATATATAACGTGTTCTGGTCTTTTTGATTCTATTACTCTACCAAGATACACCATGGTAGGTTCAGTATTTTTTTGTGGTGTATCCTTCAAAGGATTTTCATCAATGCCATTTAGCACTATTGATATATTTTTGAATCCAAACTGCAGCAACTCTTCTTTTACAGAGTCAGATACTGTAATTATTCTTTCATTTTTATAAAGTTTCAGATAGATGGGCTCAAAAAAACGCCCTAATAAATTAAAGGGCCATTTGGTGCTATACTCCCAAATCTCTTTAGCGAGTTGGTGTATAAGAACTATCTTTGGTTTTTTTACGTATAAAGGTGTAAAAAATGGAATAGTGTTTATCTCATCTATAACAAAATCAAATTCCTCTTTATTTTTCATGTAGTAAATGAATTCTTTTAAATATATCGTTAACTTGTTGCCACCTCTTGCTATTTTTACGTTATCAATAGCCTCGTAATCCGCGCATCCTTCAAATTTTGAAGAAAAGATAGTTATATCAAAACCTTTTTTGGCTAACCTTTTTGCTATTTCATGCGTATAAATCTCTGCGCCGCCATGTTTGGGATTTTTTATATCTTTCCAATTCATTATCAGAATTCTCATTTTTTATCATAATGTTTTTTTATATACATTCTGTAAGCAACTGCCATTGTGTCCATGAATATTGAGTATATAGTTCTGAAGCCAATGCCATCAAATTTAACGCTGTGATTAATTGTTATTGGCGCCTCAATTATTTTGTATCCTTTTTTATTTGCGTTGGCTAAAATTTCCAGGTCAAATGCAAATCTTTTTATCAAAGTCTTTGGCAGAACTTCCTCCAGCACTTTTCTTTTGTACAATTTCAAACCCGCCTGCGTGTCTTTTACCGGCAGGTTGAATAACATTCTATTCATTATGTAGTAGCCCCAGCTTAGAAATTTTCTTTTGGCGGAATAATTTACGTTGGATTCCGGATGCCGTTTTGAGCCGACAACAACATCTGCTCTGTATTTGTTCATGTAATCCAGAAATGTTTTTATTTGTTCTGACGGCAAATCTCCATCTGCGTCAATAAATGTGATCAAGTCGCCATTGGTCATGAGAAAGCCCTCTTTTATTGCAGAACCCTTCCCTTTATTTTCGCTGTAAGTGACAACTTTCACATTTTTGTCTTTTTTTACAAATCTCCATATTTCTTTTAGCGTGTTATCCTTGCTTCCATCATTTACAACAACAATTTCATGGCTTAAATCAAGCGTTTTAAGCGTTTCTTTTAGTCGCTCCAAATTTGCATATATTCTGCTTTCTTCGTTATAAGCAGGCACGACAACAGATAGTTGAACCATATTGAGAAGTTAACAATAGTCTATTTATAAAGATTGATTAGTCAGCATTTCAAATACTTCATCAGCGGCTATTACACACCCTGACAGCTTGCCTGCGAAAACGTTTATTACCCTGTCATCAATTTTCTTGACTATTAGCGGCCTTTCATCTGTTAATTCTACGTTTGGCAGAGTAGTTCTTATTGTATACATAGAGCCGACATGCTCCACTTTTTTTATCTCTGGTATAAACTCTGCAGCAGACTCTATAAATTTGCTAAAATTAGTTTTTGGCGGATTTTTAATTATACCTCTATTCAACAGGTCTTTGTATTCATCTGGCACTTCTGGGAATTTACCTATGTTACTATGATGCACTGCGTGGACAACATTTCCCATTATCCCAAGTCCGCTGTTCCCGAATTTATCCAAACACATAAATTGCCCGTCTAATATAACAAAGCTTTTTCCTATTAGCGATTTTGGCAGTTTTACAACTGGCTTTTCACAAAGCTGGAATTTGTATTCTTTTCTTTTTTCCTCCTCTTTAACAAGAGAATTGATGTTTGCATACGTGCAGTTGATTACATAGTCATAATCTTTCAATGAGGCTAGCTCAACTTCTTTATTTAATATTAAATTTATATTTGAATTCTTCAATTTATCTATACAGATATTTTTTAGCTTGTGTATATCTATGCAATTTTCTTTAACTTTTACTATCAATTGCGTCTTATCCGTATTTATCAGCGGTGTGTCTGTTTCTTCTATCCATAGGTTGTGCCTGTTGCAAAATTCAATAAACTTTTCTCTGGATGTGCGACTGCCGTCTTTTGCGAGGCAGTAGAATGATTCATCGTGCATTGTTATCGCTTCTCCATAAATATCTGCAAATGGCTTCTGCGACTTAAGCGATGTTTCAGCTGTTTCATTAGATCTTGGATAATGGTAGCCTCTATGCAGTCTGTACTGGTTAATGCCAGACGCTCCTGTTAAAATGTCTTCATTTTTTTCAAATAAGTCTACATTAAAATACTGAGATAATTTTAGAGCAATTGTTATCCCATATATACCCGCACCTACTACCGCAATTTTTTTGTTGCATACTAATTTTGCTATTTTAAGAGAATTCAGGCCTATGTATGCACTTTCATAATTATTCTTTTCTATAGCGCTAATAAATGCTTTGCATTCCAATGCCAGAGGCGATTCTGTTGATTCGTAGATTTTTTCGTATATTTCCTCTTTGAGTTTGTATAGTGTTGCGTCATCCCAAAGATAAATATTTTTGTCAGTGAAAAATAAGAAATGTGTGCTTTTTGATTGTGCCAGACGGTTTAATTGAATAATACATTTTCTTTCATTGTCATAGTTTACACTGAAAGATAATATACCATCCGAAGCCTTGTGAAACATTCTTACTTCAGACGGACTGCCAAAAAATTCATTAGCCAGATAAATGCCATGTATACCTAAATTAAGTGCAATATCCTCTTCTGAACTATCCAATCTGTTCCAGATGAAATGCGCGGATTTTAATTTTTCTGTTTTTAGTATATCTTTTAGTTTATGAAATATTTGATGGTGCAAATAAATATTTCCCACAAATATGTTTTTTCTGTTCTCCTTAGCCAATTTGATTAATTCTTCCGCTTCATTAATGTTGTCAGTCATTGGCTTTTCTACGAATACATGTTTGCCTGCAAGCAATGATTCCTTAGCAATTCTATAATGTGTTGGAATAGGTGTTGCAATAATTATTGCATCTATTGAACCGTCATTTAATAGTTCCAAGTAATTATCTGCAATTTCAACAGTCGGAAATTCTTTTTTTATCCATCTTCTGTTGTTTTCATCACTTTTATTGGTGCATTTTATTTTGATATTTAATTTATAAAATTCTCTTAGTAGATTCTTTCCCCATTTGCCTATGCCTATAATTCCTATAGATAACACATATAGCATAGAATAAAATCTATTTATAAACTTACCAGAATAGCGCCGATTACAATCATAACAGAACCTAGTAGCACTCTTAACAATTCGTCTTTATTTGGCAATTCATGAAGAAATAAGATGCCTAAAACAACTGCTATTAATGTATTCAAATTGTAAATCGGCGCCAGTTTTGCAACATCCGCCCCTTTTTCAAGCGCTATGAATGACATACTCATACCCAACGCCCACAATACTCCTGCTGAAACACCTACTACTATACCTAATTTATTTTCAGGGAATGCAAATTCGCCTTGGTATAGTATATTGCCTATGAATACAATTGCTATTCCAACTAACATGAATACCGCTATATACAAATGGTTGATTCCAAAATACTTTTCAGAAATTGCTATTTTAGTTGCGACTATGTAGCTTCCCCAGAAGAATGCCGCCATGATACCGTATATTAACCAGTTTTGCATTAAGGTCTATCTTTAAATAGACTTAACCCCGTTTTTAATTTATGAACATATTGGTTACAGGCGGAGCGGGATTTATCGGCAGTCATTTAGTTGATGCTCTTGTAAGCAAGGGTCATATTGTTACTATTATTGATAAAGTAAGAGCTTCTTACGTTAATTCAAGGGCAAGATTTGTGTTGGGTGATATTAAAAATAGAGAAATTATCGCGCCTCTAATTGAAGACGCTGATGCTATTTTCCATTATGCCAGCACAGTTGGTATAAACCAAAGCATGTACAAAATTGCAGATTATAATGATAACAACGTTCTTGGCACTGCTATACTTCTTGATATATTGGCGAATGAAAAGCACAATGTCAAGAAGATTATTTTTGCTTCGTCAAGCTCAATTTATGGCGAGGGCGCATATAATTGCAGTAAATGTGGAACTATTTTCCCGGATGTAAGAAGCAATGAACAGCTTGCGCGCAATGAGTGGGAGTTAAAGTGCAGTTGTGGAAATGAATTAATGCCGATAGCTACAAATGAAACAAAACCTTTGATGCCTAATAATATTTATGCTATAACCAAGAGGACACAGGAAGAATTATGCCTCACTGTCGGTAAGAACTACAATATACAAACAATTGCTCTACGCTATCCTTATGTAATAGGACCAAGACAGGCTTTAGACAATCCATATACTGGTGTCACTGCAATTTTTACTGTTTTGGCAATGAACAATAGGCAACCTCTTTTATACGAGGATGGTCTTGAAAGCAGGGACTTTGTTCATGTAAAAGATGTTGTAAATGCGAATTTATTGGCGCTTGAATCAAATGCAATTGGAGCGATAAATATTGGCAGTGGCAAATTAATTTTTGTTAAAGAATTTGCTGAAACAATAATTGAGCTTTGCGGTAAGAATATAGCGCCAAAAATAACAAAAAAATATCGTCCAGGCGACGTGAGGCACTGCTATCTTGATGTAACAAAAGCGAAGCAGTTGCTTAATTATACACCGAAATTTTCGCTAAAAGACGCGCTGAAAGATTACATAGAATGGGCGATGAAACAGACGAATGTGAAAAATGAGTTTGAAGAGAAATTGAAAGAATTGGAAGCCAAAGGGTTATTTAAGTAAATTCGTACGTCAACATTTTGCTAAGATTTGGCAGACCTATTTTTGCGAATAAGAAATCAAATGGCAAACCGCAGGCTATAACTTTATTTTTCTCAAGCCCAGCCAGCTTTCCGAAATGAATCAGCTTCTCTTTAGTGAACCATTGGTAATGTTCTATGCCATCTCCAAAACAATTAAAGTGTAACATATCCCTTGGTTTGCCAAAGAGCATATTTATTCTATTGCCAAGTCTTGCGAAGTTTGGCGTTGATATTATTATCTTTCCATTTGGTTTTAAACTATTTTTAAATTGTTTCAAAGCCATTACAGGATTTAATAGGTGTTCAATTACATCAATTGCTAAAATTACATCAAACTTTTTATTGAAAGGTATTTTATCTATGTTTAAATCGCACTGCGCGATTTTTACTTCATTTTTTTCTGCAATTTTTAAGCTATTCTCTGAAATATCTATACCATAAACTTCACATTTTTTCAATTTTTTTAATAAATAGGCAAACCTGCCGTCTCCACAGCCGGCGTCTAATATTAAAGAATTCTCTGGAACATCATTAATTATAGCCCCATAAACAGAGTATTTCAGCAGATATTTTGGTATTTTGTTTATCAATTCGTACGGGTTGCTTGTTTCGCGTTTTACCCAATAATCTTCATAATAATCTTTTAACATAAAGTTTATTCTTTCTTTTGTGCTTTAAATTAGTAGCGGTTTCCACGCAGAGCTTTCTTTAAAAAAGAAAGTTCGCAAAGAAAATTATTGGTTTTGTCATTCGTGTTACTTGTTTATTTAGGCAATAACGGTCGCCACCACGTTTCATTCTCTTTATACCACTTTATCGTTTCTTTAAGCGCGTCTTCAAATTTGAATTTTGGCTTCCAACCCAGCGCAGTTATCTTTTTGTTGCCCATACTATATCTCTTGTCATGCCCTGGACGGTCTGCTACAAATTCTATCAGGTCTTCTTTCTTTTTCAATTCCTTCAGGATCATTTTAGCAACATCAATATTCTTCATTTCATTCTGTGCAGAAATGTTATAAGTCTCACCGAACTTGCCCTTCCTGATTACAAGGTCAATTGCCGAGCAGTTGTCTCTTACATACAGCCAGTCCCTTATATTTCGTCCATCACCATAGAGTGGGAGCTTCTTGTCCTGCATCCCGTTTATTATGAAAAGAGGTATAAATTTTTCTGGGTATTGATTCGGCCCGAAATTATTTGAACTTCGCGTTACTTTTGTCTTAAGTTCGTAAGTGTTGAAATAAGAATTTACCAATAAATCTGCAGAAGCCTTGCTGGCAGAGTATGGATTTCTTGGCCTTAGCATGCTTTCTTCATTTGAAGAGCCCCATTGTATATCGCCGTAGACTTCATCAGTTCCTATCTGCACGAATTCCTTGTCATGTTTTCGCGCAGCTTCCAGTAAATTTAGCGTTCCTAAAACATCTGTCCTGACAAATTCCTCCGGTCCGCTTATGCTTCTGTCAACGTGCGACTCTGCCGCGAAATTTACTATTATATCAGCGTCTTTAATAAAGTGATTTGCAGAGCCTTTCTCTATAATGTCCGCCTGAACAAAAGTATATTTCTTGTTGTCCTTGAGCTCTTTGAGATTATCCAGATTTCCAGCATAAGTTAATTTGTCAAAATTGACTACCTCTATATTCTCGTACCTAAGCATATGTTTTATAAAATGGCTTCCCATAAATCCCGCTCCGCCTGTAACAAGTATT
>CAYMQE010000036.1:0-843 GCA_964392695.1 Candidatus Woesearchaeota archaeon
AGCAGTTTCAGCCAATTAATTAAGTCAATGATTTTCGGAGCAGGAGGCGATATTAATGCAGATACTTTTTATTATCCTAAATACGGAATAAAAACACTGTCCACAAAAATGGCAGAACGAATAGAAAAGAATAAAGGAGATATATTGCCGGACAGCAATCCTGTTTCAATAAATATAAAAAATAATAAAGTAGATTCAGTTTATTACGATATTGGGAGCAAGAAAAAAAAGATGAATGCAGAGGTTGTTGTTTCAACAATTCCAATCAAGTCATTTATGCGCTTAATTAATCCACTGCCTCCGCAGGAAGTTATTAATGCTGTTGACTCACTAAAATACCGTTCATTGATTCTTGTTTATTTTGTAGTTGACAGCGAGAGATTATTTGAATACAATTGGATATTTTTTCCTGAACAAGAATTTATTTTCAACAGGCTGTCGGAGCAAAAAGGCTTTAGCAAATATATGATACCAACCGGCAAGACCGTGCTTGTTGCTGAAGTGACTGTTGACACCGGCAAACTTAATGATATGAAAGAAGATGAAGTCGTAAGCCGTGTTATAGCAGATCTTGAAAAGGCAAAGCTTCTTGAAAAATCAATTATCAAAGACCATTTTATTGTAAAGCTGAAAGATGTTTATCCAATTTATGATTTTGAATATAGAAAAAATCTTGATATTCTATTCACTTATTTAGATTCAATAAAAGGACTTTATTCAACAGGCAGGCAAGGATTTTTTAATTATAATAATACTGACCACTGCATGGACATGGGCAAAAAAACAGCTGAATACATAAAGAAAAACGCAGGCGTTGAAGAGTGGAAAGCCTTAAGAGAATCT
>CAYMQE010000036.1:853-3602 GCA_964392695.1 Candidatus Woesearchaeota archaeon
GATTAGTTATGATTAAGAATGTAGCCATCTTGAATCCGCCTTTATTGTGGAAAAAAAGGGATTATATGGGGAGCGGTATACCATTTGTTCCAATTAGTTTGGCTTATCTGGCGTCCTATTTGCGCGCAAAGGGATTTGAAGTTCAGGTTATAGATGGATTCGGCGAAAGCCCCAAGACAAAAAGGGTGTACAAAGGCAATCTTTTGTTGAATGGCCTTTCATTTGACGAGATAATTTCGCGTGTGCGGGAAGACGCCGGAGCTATTTGCATTTATGCCAACTTAGTCGTTAATCATTCATTTGTTCTTGAATTAGTGAAAAGAGCGCGGGAAAGATTTAAAATTCCGATTATAGTTTTCGAAAACTCCCTTGCTGTAACAGCATATTCTTTGCGCCACGTTTACAAAGACTTTTTCAATGCTGGCGCAGATTTTGTTGTTTCTGGCGAGCCAGAAGAGAGAGTGTTCGACATAATTAGAGGAAAATCTCTTTCAAAAATTGACGGAATAATCTACCGCGACAACGGTGAAATAAAAATAAATGAAAAAACAAGCTTTATACAAAATTTAGACGCACTTCCATTCCCTGCTTATGATCTATTGCCGATGAAAGGCTATTGGTCTTTAAGATACGCCCACGGTCCTGGGAGCGAAAAATACATAACCCTTATGACGTCGCGCGGATGCCCTTACGGCTGCAGATTCTGCGTCGTTCCCGAAACAAACAAAAGAAAATGGCGCTATCGCAGTGCAAATAATGTGGTTGATGAAATAGAACATTTTTACAAGTCAATGGGCGTCAGGGATTTTCACATAGAGGACTTGAATCCAACAATTCTGAAGGAGAGAATGGTAGACATATCAAAAGAAATACTAAATAGGAAGCTGGATATAACAATGAAAATATCAGCAGGCACTAAAGTTGAGAGCCTTGACGAAGAAACAGTTGAATGGATGGCAAAGGCTGGCTTAAAGTATTTGTCAATCTCCCCGGAAAGCGGTTCAAAGAGATTAATGAAACTGATAAACAAACCGTTTGACTATGAGCTTGGCTTAAGGATAATAAAGAAATGCGGTCAGCTTGATGTTTCCACTCAAGCGTGCTTTGTTCTTGGATTTCCTGGAGAAACTGATGATGACAGGCAGTTGACTAAAAAATATGTTATACAACTGGCGCGCGCCGGCGTTGATGAAGTAACACTATTCATTATCGCTCCGCTTCCTGGCGCCTATATTTATGAGTCGTTTGAGAAAGTTCCTCTTGAAACGTTGTCGTTCAGTCCGCACATGAGAAAAGGATTCAAGGAGTTGTCTAAATGGAGGCTTAAACTTTATACTTTATTCATGTTGAACCGCGCTATTTATCACCCGCAAAAAATTATCAAAAGTGTGTTCAACATAGCTTCAATGAATTTCCATACAAAAATGGAGATGGCTGTTTACAAAGCGATAAAAACGTTTACTTTATAATAAACCTTTACAAAATATGCAAAGCTTTTTAAATATGTAACTAAAGTATAGCTAATTATACTAAAATGAGAGATGTTTTCAATTATAATGCGAGTATCTTAAAAGAAGATAAATATAGGGATACTGCAATAGGCGTGACAGCAATTTTATTGGCTGTTTTTGCATTTTTTTATGGAATGTTCAGGCTGCCATTTTTTGATTTTGGGATTGTTAGAATGTCTCCAATAACTATTATTGATATCACCTATATTGTTCTTACCTCTACATTAATCGGCGTTTTAATAGCGCTCTTTAGATACAAAGCGTCTTTACCCATTATTTCAAAAGGCACAAGCATTGGCGGATTTTCCATGAGTCTTTTTGGCTCAGTCTGTTCAGTATGCCAGAGTCTCAGTGTCGCAGCATTCGGCTCAACAATTGCCGCATTGCCTCTTGAATTTTTAGCTCCGTATCTTAATGTCCTACGCGGAGGCAGTCTTTTATTTTTGGGCTTGAGCGTTTATTCAACCGCAAATAATATTTACACTAAAAACTGCCCAACTTGTAAAGTTGAAAATGTTAATGTAAAAGTTAATGATGCGCCTATAGAAAATGTTGCTGTTAAAATTGAAGATGGCTCTGCTTCAGTACCTGAGCCAAAAGATGAAATTAACATAAAGCCCGAAGAATTAAAAGTTGAATCAAAGGATGAATTCTCAACATTTCTGCAGAATAAACATATGACACCAATGTTAATTGCTCTGGTGACGCTTGTATTTTTCAATCAATTGCTTATGAGCTCTGTGTTCGCATCATTGTCTCTTTCATCAGTTGGTACTGTTTCACTCGGCTCGTTAGAGTACGGTCCGAAAATGACACTGAAGCCGATGCCTTTAGCTGTTGGCGAACAGCCTGTTATTAGTGGTTATAAATCAAAAGTTAAATCAATACCAACTATAAGCGAATTGCAGATAAGCCCGTCAACAGGCGACTTGGCGCAGGATTTAGCTAATAACATTATTCCAAAAGGAACTCCATGGTATAGTGCAGAAACTGGCGGCGTTACTTTTGACGATGCTATAGCTGCGCAAAAGCTGTGGGCAAAAGGAAGATCCATAGAACTTGATGCAACGCAGGAAGATAGATGGAGCAGAATAGTAAATTCATTTACCTGCGACTACTGCTGTGGCTCTCCGCAAAATCCTACAATAATAACAAACTGCGGATGCGCACACTCTCAAGCCGCACAAGGCATGGCAAAATGGTTCATCAAAAATTACGGCAATGATTTTTCCGATGAA
>CAYMQE010000036.1:3612-8608 GCA_964392695.1 Candidatus Woesearchaeota archaeon
GGTATCCTGGCCCTACTGTAAAAAGAATTGCTTTGGAGGCAGGCTACAATTAATTATTAAAGGAGGTACAAAATGAAAAAATTAAACACAAACACACTGTTGACTTTGCTCGTAGGAGCCATGGTCTTGGTGTCTATGCTACAGACGTTGCAGCTGCTCGGATTTACGAGCATATTTTCCAGCGGAATTTCCGTTGGAACCGGCGCTGCTGTAGTAAAGGCTTCCCCATCTTCAGGCGGATCGTCTGTCGGATCTGGAAGCAGTTTAGACAATCTACCAAGCATGGTCGGCGGCTGTTGAATTAAGGAATGATAGAAAATGAAAATGAATGAATTAGCCACGCAGAGAAACCTTGTTATTGCACTATTTTCGCTATTTGTAGTTCTATCACTAGTAAATACAGCGCTTCTTTCAAACATAACAGGCATGGCAGTAGTGAAAATCGCAGAAGCGGAGGAACAGGCAAAGCCTGCTAATATTGAAGTAACAGCTGTCACATATTCGTCATGCAATGATTGTTATGACATAACTCTTGCTTTGAATGACTTGAAAAAACAGAATGTAAACATAGTCCAAGAGAGCATATTTGATTACGATTCCAGTGATGGAAAACAGCTTGTCGCATTTTACGGCATCAAGAATCTTCCTGCTTTGATTATAAAAGGAGAAACAAGCAAGAATGAACAGCTGCAGCGATACTTTAGCGGTGTTGGCGAGTTAATTGACAATAATTCCACACTTTACACAAAAATACTTCCGCCCTATTATGATGTTATGGGGGATAGGATAACCGGCAGAGTGTCGCTTACTAAATTGGTTAATTCTTCCTGTGACAAATGCGTATCATTGTCAGAAATTATTAGTTTCTTTAAGCAGGCCGGTGTCAGCATAGTTGAAGAAAAAACTGTTGAATACAGTAGTGATGAAGGTTTGCAGTTGACAAGTAAATTCGGCGTAAGCGCTGTGCCGTCCCTAATAATCTCCAAGGATATTTTAGACTATGAATCTATTAAGCCAGTCTGGAGTCAATTGAATACGACAGAAGAAGACGGGTCTTTTGCACTTCATTTTACAGCTCCACCGTATGTGAACGTCTCTACAGGCGAGACTGTTGGATTAGTTACCTTGATAATGCTTAATGATACTGCATGCAGTACTTGCTATGATGTAAGTATGAACAAAAATATATTGGCAAGAATGGGCATTACTCCAGCTGAAGAATTTTCATATGATGTCAGTTCAGATGAGGGCAAAGAATTAATCAGCAAATACAACATAACTAAAGTGCCTATCATTATTTTATCTCCAGACGCTAAGCTCTACGACATTTTTGTTCAGGCATGGCCGCAGGTTGGCGATGTTGCAGAGGATGGTTGGTATGTAATGAGAACGCCTGAAATTTTAGGCCCTATAAAGGATTTGTCAACTGGTCAGCTAGTTCAACCTCAACACGGAGGTTGATTAATGATGAATGAGAAGCTATTAAAACAGATAGGGATTGTCATCTTTCTAATAACTTTGTATCTGATTGCAACGCAAAATACGCGGCCAAGCTTTGTTTTATTCAGCGAACAGGAAGATGCGCCTGTAAATTATACATTCAAATCTCCAGAAGATATTGTCAGACAGTATTTTGAATCGTGGGACAAAAGAGATTATCCTAATATGTACGCCGTTCTATCCGACGGCTTTAAGAGAATTGATTTTTCTGCAAAAGACTTAAGCACTTTCATAAATTTCGTTAATTCTCAGGGAATGTCGGGCGTGAAAGTTCTTCATATATATGAGGAGTCTAATGACGGCCAGACTGCAATTGTTTCGTACCACGTTGAGTTTACTTTGACAGATGAGGTCAAGCAGGAATTTAATGGAAAATTTACATTGAAGCTTAGGCAAGGTGATGTGGTATATGGTTGGAAGTTGATTCATCCTTATGGCGAGAATATAGACGCTTCTTAAATTCTACGCTTCATATTCTCCAGCTTTACCTCAAGCCTCTTGTTGCTCTTTAAATTCATATCAGCAAGCACGCCGAAGGAAATTAATTGCACGCCGAGAATTACAAGGAAGCCTCCTAACAATAAACTAGCGCGCAATGCAACTATCACACCTGCTATGAAGCTTGAAAATCCAACTAAACCGAAAAATCTCAATGGTCTGGTGCCCCATATCATGAAAAGTAGTGTCCTTAGTATATAGTATCCATCTCGTATTGGATTTAATTTTGTATTTCCACTTCTTCTCCTGTAATGCAGTGGAATTTCCTTTATTCTGAAGTTGTTCTCAAGCGCCTGCACTGTTAATTCAGTTTCTATCTCAAATCCGATGGATGTTAGACTCAAATCCTGCAGTCGTTCTGTCTTTATTGCTCTGTATCCGCTGAGCATATCGCGTATGTTCTTCCTGTACACAAGTCTCGTTACTAAATTGAAAAATATATTTCCTAATTTATTGAATGAAGTTATAGCGCCGTTTTCCATATCTTCTATTCTGCTCGCTACTGCCATTTCGCACTCATCATTTATTATCGGCGCTACCAATTTCTCTAAACTTGCTACATCATAGGTGTTGTCGCCGTCAACATAAACAAGAATTTCGGAATCAACCATGCCTATCGCTTCAATCATAGCAATTCCTTTGCCTCGGCCTTTCTGCGTTACAACTTTTGCGCCTTCCTTCTTTGCCAATTCTATTGTTTTATCCTTTGAATGACCATCAATTACTAAAATCTCAACAGGCCAGTTGTCTACTTTCTTCGGAATTTTTCGTATAGTGTCAACTATCCCTTTTTCTTCGTTCAAAGTTGGTATTACAACGCAAATTCCTTTTTTCATATCCTTAGCCTAGAAACTATCCTTTTAAACATTTTTTTATCCTCTTCGTTTACCGCGCCAACTGCTTTAAGAGCAAGTAAATAGAGCGGCGCGTATAAACTATAGATAAGAACGGAATCAACATAGTTCATAATCCACACTATTGGAAGTATGCTAATTACAGAAGCAAGTAAATATTTGAATCCTTCAATAAAAGGAAATTCTAGTTTAATTTTTCTATTTAACATAAGAAGCGTTACAACATAGCCTATAATTGTGCTTATCAGCAAAGCAGCTGCTGCTCCGGCTGCACCATAATTTGGTATAAATAGCAGTGCGAATACCAGATTAGACGAAGCCTTTGAAAAACTTGATGCAACATCAATTCCTGCTTTTCCTATCCCATAAGCAGTGAACTGGTAAGCTTTCAAAGACGAATCTATGAAATTTACTGCTGAAAGTATTATGAATGTATTATATATATACATTAAATTGACGCCGTAAAAAACAGAGATAATGTTTTTTCCTAAAATTACAAAAGCGATGAACAGCGGCGCCGAAAACATCAGAGAGTAGCGGACTGCTTTATAGTAGATATCTGTTACCATCTCGCCCATGCTGTATTTTTCTGCTACAATTGGAAGCATTGATGTAATTAAAGAAGCGGATATGAGAAGCATTATAGAGCTGAGTGTGTAAGATATTGAAAATTCTGCTACTCCTGGCGTTCCAAAAAAGCCGAGCAGTATCGTGCTTATCTGAGCGTGAAACGCCCATAAAATCATTGACAGCGATGCTACTATAGAGTATCGAAGCACTGCATTTATTTCTATTCTGCTGCTTTTCGTATTGGTGTATAACTTTTTGAAGATTACCACAGCAAATGCAATTGTGATTACTGCATAGCTTATTGTGTGGCCAGCTGCTGCGTATAAAATACCGCCAAAAAAGAAAAGGAGCAGAGGAAGGAATTTTAAAATTGCGAAGAAAAAATTGTGAACCATATCATAGTCCAGTCTTTTTATACCTTGAAAAATCGGCAGGAATAAATTCTGAAAGTAAATGAAGAATGCGCTTATGGATAGAATTTTTAGCATCGGCTCCAGTTGCGGATTGTTATATGCCGAAGCTATTGCTCCAGAGAAGTAATATAGTCCTGACGTGAAAATTATAGCTGTTAACAATCTAGCTGAAAAAATAACATTCAAAAGACTTTTTACACGCCCGTATTCTTTTGATGCTATAAATTTTGGCAGATAGTAGGGTATTGTCAATTCAAATCCTACTGCAGTTATACTAGTTACAAAACTTACTATAGACACCCCTAACAATAATAGTCCATAGTCATTTACACCCATATATCTAACGAATAAAATTGACGCCAGCAATCCTGATAAAGCTAAAAACTGCCTTCCTAAAAAGAAAGCTACACTATTCTTCATAAAACTGTTTTCTTTCATGAATAAGTTAATAGCCAATTAATTATTTAAGCCATATCTATTTTATGAGAAGCATGAATATTGTTGTTTTAGTAAATAACAGGCAGGATGGAATACTTGCAATCCGCGCCAGCTATCTCATGAAAGAAGCGGAGAAATCGCACAATGTCATCTATAATTACCGCAAGTCATCAAAACTTGGGGACTTTTTTTCATTTGCCAATTCAATAGTAACTAACAAGCCGAAAGTTGTCTATGTTGTTGATACAGTTTATCCGGGATTATGGTCTGCTATTTTTCTGAAGCCTTTTTTTAGATACAAGTTGATTGTTGACACAGGAGATATTGTGCACAGAATAGCAGAGCAGTTCGGCCGAGGCAAATTTATGGTCTATTTAATCAAGTTGTTTGAGGAGCTTGCTTACAAATTCTCCGAAGCTGTTGTAGTCCGAGGCACATTCCACAAAAAAATGCTTGAAGAGCGGGGCTTTAGAAATGTTTATTTAATCAACGATGGCATTGACCCTAATTTCTCAAAGCCTTTCCATTCCAAAATAAAAAAGGAATTTGGCAATAATTTAGTAATTGGAATAGTAGGTTCAATACACTGGAACAATAAATACAATTCATGCTATGGCTCTGAAATAGTTGAAGTTTTGAAATTACTGAAAGACCACCCTGTTAAAGGATTGATAGTTGGCGACGGAACAGCTATGGAGAGATTGAAAAAAATGCCTGTTGACT
>CAYMQE010000037.1:0-644 GCA_964392695.1 Candidatus Woesearchaeota archaeon
CTACGAATTCTTTGCATAGTCCAACTGCATGGGCTATACCAAGTGGTTTTCCCTGATTTACATATGTTATATTTACTCCAAATTTTTTGCCGTCTTCCAGCAGGTTTTTTACTTTCTCTGGCATTATATCCCCTAAAATTATTGCTATATCTGTTATACCAGCTTCCCTTAGGTCGTCTATGCAATATAGAATATTGGGCTTATTGGCTATTGGTATCAACTGTTTAGGGCCTTAACCTTGTTCCGTGGCCTCCACTTAAAATCACGCCTTTCATATTCCCTAGCTAGTTAGTGGTTAGTTATTTAAAGATTGCTTTTGTCGTCTATCTTATGAAAATCTCTGTAATCGGCACAGGCTATGTGGGCCTTACAACAGCAGTATGTTTTGCTAAGCTGGGGTTTGATGTAATCTGTGTAGAGATAGATAAAAATAAAGTAGATTTAATAAAATCGGGTAAAAGTCCTATTTTTGAGGATGGTATAGACGAATACCTTGATTACGCTCTAAAAAATGGCATGATTGCAACAACAGATTACGCTGCAGTTAAAGACACTGATATTTCGTTCATTTGTGTCGGCACGCCAACAGCTGAAGACGGCTCAATGGATATTAGATATATAGAAAGTGCGGCAGAGTCTATCGG
>CAYMQE010000037.1:654-8284 GCA_964392695.1 Candidatus Woesearchaeota archaeon
AAAAAGGAAAAGCATATAGTCGTCATAAAGAGCACTGTCCTGCCTGGAACAAACAGGCGCGCAGGCGAAATAATAGCAAAAGCATCCGGCCACAAAAATTTTTCAATGGTTTCAAACCCTGAATTTTTGCAGGAGGGAAAATCAATTCGCGACTTTATGGAGCCGGACAGAGTTGTAATAGGCAGCGACGATAAGGAAGCTATTGAGAAAATAGCAGAACTTTACTCGTCGTTAAATACTCAATTTCTGAAAACGAATCTTGAAACAGCTGAAATGATAAAGTATGTGAACAATACTTTTCTTGCGACTAAAGTTTCTTTCATAAATGAGATAGCCAATTTGTGCGAAAAAATTCCAGCTGTTGATGTTGGTGATGTTGCAAAGGGAATAGGACTGGATAGTAGAATAAACCCCAAATTTTTCAACGCCGGAGTCGGTTATGGGGGAAGTTGTTTTCCCAAAGACGTTCGCGCCCTTATAAAATTCAGCGAACAAAAAGGCATGAAGCTGAAAATACCTTCTGCCACTGAAGAAGTAAATAAAACACAGCCGTTGAGAGCAATTGAATTGCTTAAGAAAGAAATGCCGAATTTGTCCGGCAAAAACATAGGACTTTTGGGCATAGCTTTCAAGCCAGGCACAGATGATATAAGAGAGGCGCCAGGCATAAAAGTCGTTAATTCTTTGCTTAGTGAAAAAGCTAGAATTTCTATATACGACCCAAAAGCTATGGAAAACATAAAAAAAATATTCGGCAGCAAAATAGACTACAAAAAATCTGCAGAAGAATTAGTAAGCTCATCAGAAGCTGTGCTGCTGCTTACAGAATGGCCTGAATTCGCAGATGTACCTAAAAATTTATTCAAAGGCAAGGTATTGATAGATGGAAGAAGAATGTTTCTAAATGTCAAGCTGGACGGCGTGAATTACAAAACTATTGGTTGTGGTTAATCTTATAAACTCTGCTTATTTGCTTATTTATCAATGGTAAATACAGCGAGCTTTTTCTTAAAAAGAAAAACCTCGGAAAAAGAACATATTAATGCTGAACTCTGTCCAGCGTACATTAGTGATGCTTTATGGTAAATGTAGCTATAATTCCGGCAGCAGGCAGAGGAACAAGAATGCTTCCAAATACGCGGGCGTATCCGAAAGAATTAATTTCATTTGGCGAAAAGCCGGTTATAGAGCATGTTATAGATTCCTTAAGAGAAAACAATGTAAACAAAATTTTTATAATTACAGGACATAAAAAAGCCGCACTCGCAGACTATCTCGGCGATGGCAGTATGTTCGGCGTTAGAGTGGGGTATATACATCAGGAAGAGCAATTAGGACTTGGCCATGCTGTAAATTGCGCAAAGGATACTATACAAGACATGAAAATAAGCAATTTCATGGTATTTCTTGGCGATACTATAATTAAAAATACAGATTCATTGAAGAAGCTTATTTCCCTTCATGAGAGTAAGGGCGCTTTTGCTACTTTATTAATTGAACCTGTTGATGCACCAGAGCGTTACGGTGTTGTAAAATTCAATGACTTAGGCAGAGGTATGGTGCAAATTTCTGACATGTTCGAAAAACCGAAATCTGAGGAGGAAAAACAAAAATTCAAAATTAATGGCATATGGTACTCAATTGCAGGTATATATGTGTTTAATGATAAAATTTTCAGCTATTTGGATACGTTGAAATCGAAAGATGGAGAAGAAATGCAGTTGACAGACGCTATAAAAGATGGGTTAAAAAGAGGAGAAACGGTATATGGAATAATTATGGATGGAGAGAGAATAGATGTCGGCAACTGGGATCATTTATGGAAGCTTAGAGACTATTTTAGAAATATGAGCGACGAACAGCTGGAAAAAATAATCAAAGAAAGAAATAGGATAGTGGAGCTCCTCAAGAGATGAAACATGTTTTAATAACAGGCGGTGCAGGATTTATTGGCAGTCACTTATGCGAGAAATTTTTGAAAGAAGACTATATTGTTACATGCATAGACGCTCTTTATGCAGGCTCCGAAAAAAACATAGCGCATCTATCCAGCAATCCAGCTTTCAAATTCATTAAAGAAGATATTTTAAAGTATGACTTTTCAAATTTGGAAAAAATTGATTTGCTTTTGCACTTCGCCAGCAGAGCTGCGCCGGATGAATACCAGGAAGAACCGATACATACAATAGAGACAAATTCTTTCGGGACTGTCAAAATGCTTGAAATTGCGAAACAACATAATGCCGTATTCATCCTTGCTTCAACGAGTGAGATTTATGGCGATACGAATGTTATTCCGACGCCGGAAACTCATTATGGCTATGTGAATACTGTTGGCCCGCGCTCCTGTTATGATGAGAGCAAGAGATTTGGCGAGGCTGTTACCTTTGCATATTCACAACAGTATAAAATGGACGCGCGAATAATCCGCATCTTCAATACATATGGTCCAAGAATAAGGCATGATGGTATGTATGGCCGTGCAATACCCCGTTTCATTTCACAGGCTATTAATGGCGAGTCTATAACAGTATACGACGGCTCGCAGACGCGTAGCTTCTGTTACATTGATGACACAGTTTCTGCGATTTTTCGCATTTCCACAGATGATCGTGCAGGAGGGCAAATATTTAATGCAGGCAACCCACAGGAAATAAGAATTATTGGCCTTGCCAATTTAATCAAGGAGCTTACAGGCTCTAATTCAGAAATATTGCTTAGGCCTCTGCCGAAAGATGACCCGCGAAGAAGATGCCCAGATATAAACAAAATCAAATCTGTTCTTAATTGGGAGCCAAAAATATCGCTTGATGATGGATTGGCGAAAACTATAAAGTGGTTCAGAGAGGAATTTAAGAAATGACAACTAAAAAAATATTAGTTACAGGCGGAGCGGGTTTTATTGCATCTCATATAGTAGATGAGCTTGTGAGTAAAGGGCATGATGTCAGAATAGTTGATAATTTGGAACCGCAGGTTCACAAATCAATACCTGAATATCTGAATAAAAAAGCAGAGCTTATAGTCGGCGATGTAAGAAATGACGAAACATGGAAGAAAGCAATTGAAGACGTCGACGTCATTTATCATGAAGCAGCGGCAGTAGGTGTTGGACAGAGCATGTATCAGATATCAAAGTATATGGATGTCAATACAATGGGCACAGCTAGAATGCTTGACCTGCTTGCAAATTCAAAACATAATGTGAAGAAAGTAATTGTTGCGTCAAGCATGAGCATATACGGCGAAGGCTCTTATGAATGCGAAGACTGCGGTGTAGTCTATCCTGAACTGCGCCCGGAAGCGCAGATGCAGAAATCTGAGTGGGAAATGAAATGTCCGCGTTGCAATAAGTTCGTCAAGTCAATTCCAACTAATGAAGAGAAGCCATTGAAGCCTACAAGTATTTATGCCATTTCAAAGAAGGATCAGGAGGAGATGTGCCTTAGTGTTGGAAGAGCTTATGGGATACCAACAATTGCGTTGAGATACTTTAATGTCTGCGGACCAAGGCAGGCGTTAAGCAATCCTTACACAGGTGTGTGCGCAATATTTTCCTCCCGACTATTGAATGATAAGCCACCTGTTATATTTGAAGATGGAAAGCAGATGAGGGACTTCGTTTCCGTTCACGATATAGCGCAAGCCAATATTTTGGCGCTTGAAAGTAACGGAATGAATTACGGATATTTCAATGTCGGAACTGGCGTTTCAACAAACCTTCTGCAAGTTTCTGAAGTATTGAGCAAGACTTACGGCAAGATTATAAAACCAGAGATAGTAACTAAATTCCGTTCAGGTGATATAAGACACTGCTATGCTGATATAAGCAAAATCAAAAAATTCGGTTACTCTCCAAAATATAAATCTGAACAAGCAATTGCAGAGTATGCGAATTGGGCGAAGGGTAGGACAGCAATTGACTTAATGGATAAAGCAAAGAAAGAGTTGGAAGAGAAAGGATTGATAAAATAATCACTTGAATTTGTAACTGAACACCAGCCAAATCATTTTCAAGCCCAATTTAAAGGCTTTCATTTTTTTGCCTGTTATCTTTGAAGTGCCTATCCTACTGCCATAATTAAGCGGTATTTCTATCGTTTTTATTCCGCTCTTCAAGGCGAGCACCATCATTTCCGGAGAAAAGTGCGAGCCGCCGACTTCAAATTTGTCCATTATCTTTTTTAAAACACTTACTTTTATCGCTCTCATTGTGCACCCCACATCAGTCAAACTTGGCCCATTGTACAGCACCTGCATAAGCTTTGCAACAAAATAGTTCCCCCACTTCAAGAATATGCCCATATTTGCGCCTTTGCCTATCATATCGCGTGAAGTCCTTGTTCCGAGCACCAAATCAAAATCGTTTATGTATGCCATCAGTTTGTCTATATCTCTTCCCTGAAACGTCCCGTCTGGTTCTGATAATATAATAACGTCTGCGCCTGCTTTTACAGCTTCTTCCATTCCGCGGCGAAGCGCAAAACCGTAGCCCTGTTGCATTTCTAAATAAACCTTTGCGCCTGCTTTTTTTGCAATTTCATTAGTCTTATCTTTTGAGTTATTGTCAACGACGAAGACGTCCGACACATGCTTGTTTGATTTGAACTCTCTTACAGCTTTCTCTATATTCTCCTCTTCGTTATACGCCGGAAAAACTACAATATTTTTCATTTTAATTCGTAAATTTTACACCATGTTGCATTATTTATTTTTATGTCTTTTACATTTTTTGCGGTTGCGCCGAGCTTTAAAAGAATTTCATTTGGATAGTGAAATACCCTGCATATACCCACATAATCATGAGCTTGAATCATCTCATCAGTTAATTCATATTCAAGCAGCGATGCCCCATCAAAATTTATTTTCAAATCTTTTGTAAGAAGCAATTTTCCATCCAAAGTTTTTAAAAAGTCTATACTCTCTTTTACAGCATTTGAATTAATTGATAGATAATCTATTTCATGTAGTATGAAGAATAAATTGTACGACAATCCTATAATTATAACAATGGAGAGAAATCTTTTTTTATTTCTGAAAAATAGCAGCGATGCCCATGGGAGCGCTACAACAGCTAATGTCTTCCATATGAATTCAAAGTACCACATGTTATGAAACGGATTTATCGCGTACAGAAAAACAAAGGATAGCGCTGTTATTGAAAATGTGAAAAGCATTTTTTCGTTTGATAAGTATTCAACCCAAAGTTTTGACACCAAAATAAAAAAGAATGGAAGTAGAGTTGATATGTATCTTACTTTATCGCCACCGGAAGGTAGCATGCTGATTATTCCGCCTAAAAGAAGCGCAAATGATAAAAGTCTGTCCTCTTTTTTGAGCCACAACAATCCTGATGAAAGCAATACGAACGGCGAGAACTCCCAAAGTATTACAAATACAGCAGCAGCTTTGTCATTTATAAAATTCAAGAGCCCGGAACTGCCATAGCCTATTAAATGTGTAATTATGCCCAGCAGGTAATTGTCTGAATAATTGCTAAATATTATTATGCCTAAAGTGAAAATGGATGAAGCGATTAGCGCAGAAATGAAAAATTCCTTTGCGAATACTGCTTTCTTGTCAATCCACATATAAAGCGGGAAAACGAACAGCGGGAAGAACCCGGTAACTTTTGTAGTTCCAGCCAGCCCCACAAAAATTGAAGCCGCAATAAAATTTTTGTATTTTCTTGTGTCCAGATACTTTGCGAAGAAATAAAATGCAGCTACCAAAAAAAAGGATAAAATGCCTCCGTCAACATCAACTCTCCGATTTGCAGTTATAAAGTATTTTGAAAATACGAGGAAAAATACTGCGAACATTGCGGTTTTTTTATTGTAAAGCAATTGCGCTAGAAGGTAGGTCATTGCTATCGTGAGCATGCCGAAGATTATCGGTGTTATCTTGAATGCTAAATCATTTCTAAATAAAGCGTAAAATGCCGAGTAAATCGCTATGCCTATTGGCGGATGGAAATTATAGTCAGAGCCGTAGATAGTTTGTGAGCGTCCGCTTTCCACCAGTGTTTTTGCTGGATACACAAAATCCACTTCATCGCCCCAGAATGGCCTGTCTATAGTGAGTACTCTTAGAAATATGCCAATAACCAGCAAAATAACCAAAAATCCCTCTTTTTTCACAGAATTTATCTAACACCAAATATTTAAAAGCAATTCGAAAGAAGGTAATTGATCCTAACACCAAATATTTAAAAGCAATCGTGTTCCACTAATTGAAATGGGAAATTTTGAATATATACCATGCAATATATGCGGCAAGGACGACTACAATGTTAAACTAGAGCTTAAAACGGAAAAAGCTCCTGATGCCAGTTCTTTTTATGCGTCCAGCAATATAATAACGAATGACCGCATAGTGCAGTGCAAGAATTGCAGTTTGCAATATGTAAATCCGCGTCTTAATCCCGCAGAGATTCTAAAAGGATATGCTGATGCTGAGGATCCAAATTACATAAGCGAAAGCAAAGGGCGGACATACACTTTCAAAAAATCACTTCAAAGAATAGGGAACTACAAGAAAGACGGCAAGATTTTAGACATAGGTTCTGCTGCCGGATTTTTCCTAAATTTAGCGAAGCAGTCTGGTTGGGACACTTACGGTCTTGAGCCTAATAAGTACCTCGTTAAGTGGGGGAATGAAAACTTTGGCTTGAAGATGCAGACTAAGGATTTGAAAGACGCCAAGTTCCCCAAAGAAAATTTTGATGCAGTCACAATGTTTGATGTATTAGAGCATGTTCCCAGCCCAAAAAACACGCTGATTGAAATCAATAGGATACTGAAGAAGGATGGAATTCTTGTTGTGAGCTATCCTGATGTTGAGAGCCTGCCAGCGCGGATATTGAAAAGCAAGTGGTGGTTCTATCTTGCCGTTCATATCTACTATTTCACGCCGGAAACTTTGAAAAAATTACTTGACGAGTGCGGTTTTGAACAACTAGAAAATTCTCTTTACTTCAACAAGCTTACACTTGGCTACTTGAACTTTAGACTTGGCGCATACAGCAAGTTTTTAAGCAGGCATGCAGGCAACATTTTGAAATTTTTTAAAATGGAAAATATCAACATACCTTATTATGCCGGGCAGAAGATAGTGATAGCAAGGAAGAAGGTGTAGTCTTTTGTCAAACGCTGTTGTCCTTGGTGGAGGCGTGTCTGGCCTAAGCGTTGGCTGGCATTTGTCAGATAAATTTAATGTTCTAGTGCTGGAAAGAAATAAAGACATTGGCGGACTTGCTGGAACTTTTAAACACGACGATTATTCCGTAGATTTTGGACCGCACAAAATTTACACCCAGCTTGACGGCGTTATGGAGCAGGTAAAAGAGCTTGTTGGAGATGAACTATTGTCATTCAAGAAATCCAGCCAGATAAGAATTGCTGGAAAATTTATAGACTATCCAATTCGCGCAAAAGATTTGTTTACGAAATTAGATCCTTTATTGAGCGCTAAACTTGGAGCGTCATTCTTGTATAAAAAATTATCAGGCAAGAAATCTGAAGAGTCTTATGAAGATTACATAATTAATCGTTTCGGCGTGGAAATTTATAATCTGATATTCAAGCCTTATGCGTTGAAAGTATGGGGAGATCCAAAGCAGTTGTCGTGG
>CAYMQE010000038.1:0-7900 GCA_964392695.1 Candidatus Woesearchaeota archaeon
TGATATTATGCCTGTATTTCCTATATCCAGCGCAAGTTGCAGATTCTTCAGCACTCTATCTATTCGGTCCATAATAAGAAACTTGCTTAGTGAAGGTTTTCTAAAGAGTATGTCGCTTGGCTCCTGCCCCATGTAGTTCCATGTGTAAGCCATTCCATGATACTCAGGAAAAGGAATGTGCCATATATTGAAATCTTCTCTGTCATGCGATAAAAATTCATTCAGCTCCGCGTAGCTGTCTGGAACAGTGACATTGTAATTTTCAAATACAGAGCCGGTCCATATTGGAAATGCCTGAATAAATAGCACGACAAATAGAATTGCATACATTACAGCTGGTATTTTTCTAAAGAGCAGTACTCCTGTTGCAAACAACATGGAATAGAATAGTGGCAGTACTATACCTATCTTGTCAAATGTGCTTCTGTAAACACTGAAGAATGGAGCATTAACAAATAAAAATTTGAATAAGCCTTCAAAAGGAGGATTAGCTCCTTTTGCGAAGAATATGAAAATCAGTGCAGTAATTAATAGATAAGCTATTCTTTTGTCTTTTATTTTTACAACTGTCAAAAACGAAACTAGTGGTATAATCCAGCTTATAATCTGGAATAATTGGCTTTTATACAGAACACCAAAAGACGGTTGAATCATCTTTAATTGCATTATATTGTAGTCAAACAATCTTATTACTCTGTCTGGTGTTGTATATACCCTCATACTTTCTATAGAATTTATATTTGGCGTCCCGACTAATTCCTGAAATCTGCTTGGCGCAGTATACAGGTAAGGTATGAGCCAGAAGGAATTGAATGCAAGCCAAATCAGAAAAACGTTTGTTGTATATTCAATCGTGTTTTTTGCTTTGTTTTTATCGCTGAATAATTTGTATAGAAAATAGCTTCCTATAATAAGCCAGTGAGTCACAATTAATGCTCCGCCAAGCATGCTGTAAGAGTAGATTATTGATGCTATGCCTAGAAGAACAGCATATTTTAATTTTTTTTCTTCAACGCCTTTTACGTACAAAAACAAAACCAGCGGAGCAAAAGAATAAAATACCAGCAGTGTAGATGCGAATCGCCTTAAAACAACTGTCATAAATAAAGGATTTGTTAAGTAAAATACTGCTGATATCAGTGATAGCTCATTATTCTTGAATAATATGTGTGCAAGCATGAACATAGATGTTGAGGCAAGAATAAACAAAAACAAGTAGTAAATAATCTGTATTTGGAAGGTGGTTAAGCCTATTTTGTGCAAAAGGTAAATAGAGGATAGCAATCCAATAGTTGGCGCATTTTCAGGAGCGTCTATGCCTGGAACAGAATTTTCGTCCCATATATAGATATTCTGCTTTATAATTTCTGGGTTTAATGCAAAATGCATGTCCTCGCTGTATACTAACAAATCTCCCCCGCGAAACATTACTGCTACAATGATTATACACATTGCTACCAGCAAAGCCAGTTCTTTTTTCATTGCAATAATCACTTTATGAAATATTTTTGAAGCTCTTTTGTTTTTATTTCAGAGTAGAATTCCTGTGCCACTTTTACAGCCTTTGTTTTTATTGTATTATAATATGATTTGTCATCTAATAGCTTTATTATCTGCTCTGATGCTTCATTCAAATCATTCTTTTTTACGAGAATTACACCGTCGCCGTAAAAATTGTACAGCTCCGGAAGGTCAAAACAAACGCCTGGAATTCCGAATGCCATGAAATCCACTGGCGTAGCGCATCCTATACCGTACACTTCTGTGTGAATAAACGTTTTTGAGGATAACAACACCTTATTTTTTTCCTCACCGTTTAGATAGCCGAATAGTTTTACGTTTTTTCCCATTCCATATTCATCTATTTTTGAAATTAGATATTTTCTCAACGGTCCATCTCCGATTACAGCAAGTTTCAATTCTGGCTTTTTTTGCAGCAGAATACGCCAAATTTCTACTAATTCTTTTATTCCTTTTTGCGGATGAAGCCTGCCCATGAAAGTGCAGTCAAATATTTTTGGCATTTTTTTAATTTTTTCTTTGCTGATGACTATTCGCGTCACGACTGTTTTATCACTTTTACAGCCTAATTTTTTTAAGTGCTCTGCTATGCTGTAGTTCGTCACAAAAATTTTATCTGCAAGTTTTATTATTGGCGGTGTTACCACGCTTTGCGAGAAGGAGTGCATCAAATCTCTAATATTTGGAATTTGTAATTTGTTATCCCAGCTCTTTATAGGATTTGGCGCGACCAAATACATCGTGCTTATTAAGTTGACATTTCTGTGCCGTAATTTCAATATAAGCGGTGGTATTGCATCCATCCAAAAGTCGGATGCTGCATAAACAGTTACATTGCCCTCATTTCTTAATTTTATTTTGAAAGCGCTTGCTATGGAAAATAATATTATGGCTAAATAGTGCACCCAGAAGTTGAATCTGAATCTGCTTGAGTTGATAACGTTATATTCTGCTTCAGCACCCTCGTTTTTATACATTTCTTTGCCCTGTTCATTTGTATATACAAAGATTTTTGCCTTATCCTTATATTTTTTGCAGAATTCTATGGCCAGTCTGTCACCTCCACTCATCCCCTTTCCGCCGGCGCCGTAAGCTATTATATGTATTTCATTTTGCATTTCTATACAACTCATCTAATTTTTTTGCTATATTTGACCATGAGTATATTTCTGCTACTTCTCTTATTTTTTTGTAATCAAATTTTTTGTCAAGAGCATTTATTAATTTTTTACCGAAGTCAATTTTGTCGCCCGGTTTATATGTCAATCCAATCTTTTCTTCATTTACTATCCTTCCTATTTCTCCTATGTTCCCGCAAACTACGGGTTTTCCGGCTGCGATATAGTCGCCGAATCTTATTGGCCATCTTGCTGTTTCAGTTATCTCATTGTCCATATTTATGCAAGTAACATCTGATGCGGATAAGTATAATGGCACTTCACTAAGCTCTTTTTTATCAGTGTATATTATTCCATCCAGTTCCTTTAGATTTTTTATTCTTAGATGCGCATAAGCAGGTTTTTGACCTACGATTAATAATAGTGCATCTTTGTGCTTATTCTTTACAACTTCAAATGCGTCTACCATATCAGTAAACCCCAGATGGCAGATAATTTTCACATTTTGTGGTAGGTTTAATATTCTACGAGCTTTAGCTTTATCTATCGCTTTAATGCCATCTATATTTGCACCATTCTCTATTTTTGAAATGTTTTTTATTCCAATTTTTACTGCGCGCTCCCATAAAGCATCGCTGACAACTGTAACATGATCTCCTATTTTTGGCGAAGCTTCTTCAAAGAATTGGCCCACTTTCCTGAATATTATGTTGTAGTCCTTTAACACGCCGTCATTATTGCTCCACCACCAGTCATCCCAATCCACAAAGAGTTTTTTCTGGCGTCCCAAAATTTTTTTTGTTGCTGTTACTGCTAGTGTTGACGGCGACATTGTGCCGAATACATGAAATATGTCAGATTTGTCGTTTATACATTCAATAATTGTCAGAAATATTATGTACGGCTGCATTGCTATCCATTTTTTTATATTGAACGAAGTTGGGAGCATTACTATCGTTATGCCATCGCGCTCTTTTTTTTTGACTGTCATACCTGCTTGGCTGTTGTTGCAAATGATTTTTACATCATGTCCCATCTTTTTTAGGTATTCCCCAAGAAAGAAAGCCCTCCAGAAAACGCCTCTGTTCTCCGGCGCCGGTGCAAAAAATGTAATTTTCATAAATAAATTCTATTACAATGCTTATTTATAACTAATCATAGCAGTAAATTTAGTATGGTGCCTGAAAATATCGTATCTTTTTCATATTGCGCCCGTGGCGAGGGATTAAGCGGCAGCGACCGCATTTTTATTGAACTATTCAGAAAATTGAGCGCCAAATTCAATATAACCGTGTATACTACCGATGAAGGTCTTGCAATGTGCAGAAGAAATAATCTAATCAATGTGAATTATGTAGTTGCCGATTTAAGCAAATACAAGAAAATAGGAGGCTTCTGGCTCCATTACATAGCCACTATAATTTATTCAATAGTAAACTCAGGAAAAATAAAGATTCCAAAAAATACTGTTGTATATTCTGCAACTGACTTTTGGATGGACCTGTTGCCCGCTTATATAGTCAAGTCGAAAAATAGCAGAGTGTTTTGGCTGTCTTCTCTTTATTTAGTCGCTCCAAGCCCTTTTATAGGCTTCAGAGGAAACCTTACATTGCCGAGGCCAAACAATTTGCTCTTTTACTTGTCGCAATTGTTAGCCAAGCGAATAATTGGGAGAGTTTCAGATGCTGTTGTTGTAACGAACTATAGCATAAAAGAGCATTTGAAGAAATATATGAAAAAACAACAGCCCGTTTTAGTATTTCGTGGAGCTATAGATTCTGATTTGCATAAAAAGGTGAAGAATTTAAGTAAAGAATATGATGCGGTCTTTATAGGCAGACTGCACGAACAGAAAGGCGTAATTGAACTCATTAAGATATGGAAGCTTGTCTGCACTACAAAAAATATAGCAAGGCTTGCAATTATAGGCAATGGACCCTTGGAAAAAAAGATGAGAAATTTATGTGATGTATTAGGCATATCAAATAATGTTGTATTTCTCGGCTTTCAGGATGGCTTAGAAAAATATTCTACAATAAAAAAAGCAAAAATTGTTTTGCATCCTGAGATTTACGGCGTCGGCAGTATGGCGCCTCTTGAGGCAATGATTTGCGGACTGCCGTGCATTTGTTTTGATCTTCCGGATTTCAGAAATTATTACGGCGATGCAGTTATTTATTCCAGACCCAAAGATTTGCAGTTATTTGCTGATAACATCATAAAATTGCTTGACAACGATAAATTCTACAATAAAATGAGTTTGATGGCGAAAAATAGGGCAGAGACTATGACTTGGGGCAAAAAAGCTGTTGAATTCAGTAAATTTCTTTTTGCGACCTGTAAAAATTTCTAAGGAAAAAGCCGATGCCTGCCAATACGCCAAGCCAGTAATATTTCAGTATGTCCCACCTTTTGCCTTTTATAATCATCAAGTTGTAGTAGACGGCATATAATGGCACGAATATAAGTATGAAAACAAATAAATTTAGCCTATCTGCATGTTTCGTCATAAAGACTATTTTATTTCTGGATACGTAAAAAGTTCTGTTTGGTGTGACTAAACCAATATTCTGCAATTTTGCATCAACACCGCTTGGCTTGTGAACATTATGCCACAATTTAGCTGAGGGTATACAATACACTTTATACCCTAGTTTCATGGCATTCATGCAGAAATCAGAATCCTCGTAAGTGGCAAATATGAACTCATCAAATTTTACACCTTTGTCAATTATATTCCTGCGGAACATAAAAGCAGAGGGTATCTCCTGGACTTCAAAAGGCTCCTTGAACTGTCCAATATCTTTTTCATTATCGCCAAAGAATTTTACCCTGCCTGTTTTCATATTTACTATTGAACCTGCGCACCATATCCTGTCCTTCTCATTGGCGTAATAGACAACAGGGCCTACAACGCCTGCTTTTGGATTTGCTTCTAAAAAATTCACGAGTTCTGAAATCATTTTTTTGTCTACAATTGTGTCGTGGTCTATGACGATTATGTAATCACCTTTGGAATTTTTTATGCCCGTATTCCTGCCGCCACAAACTCCTGTGTTTATTTCATTTCTGATAATTTTTGCCTTTTTGCTGTATTTTTTCATTATTGTTTCGTATGTTCCATCGCTTGAAGCGTTGTCAACCAGAATTAATTCAAAATTTTTGTAATCTTGGGCATAAATGCTGTCTATCAATTTGACTGCATCGTCCTTTCTATTATAGGTTGGTATAACAATAGAAACTAAGGGTCTCATACCATTTTTACTATAAAGTATAGTTTAAATAAGTAGCTTTTGAATAAGAAAATATGAAATCCATCCTGTTGATAACACCTTTTTATCCTCCCAACATAGGAGGTGTTGAAACGCACTTGAAATATTTGGCAAGACATTTGTCAAAACATTTTAGTGTTGATGTTGTAACTTACCAACCTTTAACGAATAATTTGCATGCCTCTCCTTATGAAATAGCAGACAATCTGCGCATAAAAAGAATAAAATGGTTCAGACATTTGTTTTATAGACTTGAGAAATATCCTCTACTTGAATTTCTTTATTTGTTTCCTGCTCTTTTTATTTATTCTTTTATTCATGCTATAAAACACAAGCCGGATGTTATTTATGGCAATGGACTTGTAGCTGATTTAATCGCCGTTCTTATTGGCAAAATTTTCAGGAAAAAATGCGTCACTTCTACACATACTGATTATAAGTTAAGCAAAGATGGGGGTTCAAAGAGTGGATTAAAAAACGTATTTGCATGGATATTCAAAAATTCTGATCACATATTTGCGGTGAGCAGAGGCGGAAAAGAGGATATAGTTAATCTAGGTGTTTCTGAAGATAAAATATCAATAATTAAATATTGGATGGATACAGATGAATTTAAGCCAATGCAGAGGAAGAATAGGCCGTTTACGGTATTATACATCGCAAGATTCGTTCCTGTGAAAGATGTTGATTTAATAGTAAAAACAGCGTATTCTGCGAAGAATGTTAACTTCATTTTTATCGGTGACGGCCCTCTTAGACCCATAGTTGAAAAACTTGCAAATGAAAAGAATTACGTTAAATATCTTGGTTTTGTGCCTTTGGAGAGTCTAAATAAGTACTATAATGAAGCTGATGTTTTATTGTGGGGTAGTGTAGAGGAAGACAATTTGGTTCTTGCGACTATAGGCGCCTTATCCTGCGGACTGCCTGTAATTATCCCTGCGAGTATGAATCGCGAAGGCACAGTAAGAGCAACTAAAAAGGATATTGTGCCAAAAGGTGTAGGCTTTATCATTGAATCTGATGTTAACAAAATTTTGTCTGTGCTTTATAAAATGAGAGACGACGAGGGGTTGCTTGAAAAAATGTCAAAAAATGCAAGAAAATTTACTGTGAGTGAATTGGGAGAAAAAAATGGCGAAATAATAAGCACTGCCATAAATAACCTTATAAATAAAAAGACATAATTCTCTAAAATGCGATTTTTAATAACCGGCGCGACTGGACTGCTTGGATCGAAAATTATAGAGTATCTAAGGCCAAAATATAAAGTATATGGCACTTCGTTCTCTCGAGAAGTTGATGGATTGCTTAAGTTGGATATAAGAAGTTATGATGATACTATAGCAACTTTCAAAAAAATAAAGCCCGATGTGATTATACATACTGCTGCTATTGTGAATCCTGATTATTCCGAAGAAAATAAAGAGGAAACTTATCAGACAAATGTTGTAGGCACTAAAAATGTGGTTGAGGCATCAAAAGAATTCAATGCAAAAATAATTTATGTATCTACCGACGCTGTATTCAGCGATTCTGACAAATGCTATACTGAAGATGATAAGGCTTTGCCTATAAATTATTATGCGCAAACAAAACTAGAAGGGGAAAAAATTGTTGAAAAATCGGGCATGGACTACATAGTGAGTAGAATAACGGGTCTTTATGGCTATAGCAAGTATTACAATAAGATAAGTTTTCCGCAGTGGGTTATTGAAAATATACAAAATGGAAAACAGATAAAAGTCGTTGATGGAATGAAGGCGCAGCCGACATTGGTTGATGATACAAGCAGAGTTATACTCGAATTGTTGAATAAAAATCAGACTGGAATGTTTCATATGACTGGTCCGGACTATATCACACGCTTGGAATTTGCATATAAAGTGTGCGACACTTTTAATTTAGATAAATCTTTAATAGTGCCTGAGAAACAAAAAGAGATAGGCTTCAAGGCAGTTTGCATAGAAAAATGAAATTTATGTTTGG
>CAYMQE010000039.1:0-7887 GCA_964392695.1 Candidatus Woesearchaeota archaeon
AAAAAATAGCATACAAGAATATATAGCCGGTGTAGAGGATATGAAGCGCTCTTTTAACAATGTCATAAAGACAAAGGATGATTTCAATTCAATGTTTATAGAGCTGACTAAGACTTCTGAAGAATTAAGCAAAGACTTCAAAGAGATGAAAGATACGGTTGAAACAAAGGAGAAGGAAAATGCCGCGCAGTCAAAAGAGTTTGACAAACTCATAGGCAATATAGACCAAAAAATTGTTGATGTGCTGAAGGCAAAAGAAAGTTTTGTAAAATGGATACCAGCAACAGAGAATAAAATAGAGTCATTCTCAAAGCTCTTTGACAAAGAATTGGACAAATTAGCAAAATTTGAAGAGGACGTCACGCAGATAAAGGAAGAAGTTGAGCAAATAACAAAAGCCAAAGAGCTTATGATTAAATCCGCAGATGATGCGCTGAAAAAAGTAGCTGAAAGCGCAGGCTCTGTTTCAAAATTTGAAAGCCGTTTAAAGAATGTTGAAAAATCCATGTCAAGCGCTGATAGAGTATTAATAAAGATAAACGCTGAAATAGACAGCTTCAAAGATGTTCTTCCTAAAAAAGACAGCATAGAAAAATTTATAGATGAAACCAAAGGCAAAGTTGATGTGCTGGAGCACTTCTACAAACATCCTGAAACTTGGATAGAGGAAAAGTTGGACAAATGGGTGGAAAATAGGCTCGGTATACTAGGCAAGGAAGTGGAATCGCTTTCGCAGTTGATATACAAGCACAGAACAATGACAAAAGTGGAGATGCTTCACACGTTGATAGTAGCTGCAATGACACAGGTAAGCACAGCACAGGAGCAGGGGATAATATCCAGCAATATTTCCACAATAGAATTCCTGCTCGGAGAAATGAAAAGGCACAATATATGGGACGCAGAACTTCACGAACAAATTCTTCATTCTCTCCGCGGAAGCCGAGATTTCTGGGAGGCAAGAAACAGCGCAATAAGTGATGCTACACAACTAGGTATAGACAGAATTGAACAACTAAAGTGATTTTATGTTCTACTTTCTCATGCAGAGAGTTCATCTTTTAATATTCAGTATAATTCTGCTCTCTCTTTTTCTATCGCTTATTGTAATTATAGATAGATATAGTGAACAAAGCGAAATAGCTAACAAATGCCTCAATTTAGCCTCGCTCGCTGAACAAATTTATGCATCACCCGATAATACCTCTGTTGTATACGATACAAAAATAAATGGAACTTTGTCTGCAGGAAATTACACATTATCAATAAATAGCAGTAAAAACTGTTCAATTTCTTTAAACGTCGTTCTGCTTGAGAAAGAGGTAACGTTTAATAATACTATCACAATTACTAAATCAGGTGATGTGGTGGACGTAAGTGGATGAAGATGTTATTTCTATAATTTTCATATCACTATTCTCCATAGTATTCCTAATCTTTTTCATAAACACTCTTGAAAAACAGGTTCTAATAGGCCAAGATGTGTATAGCCACAGAAGCGCTATGAATTTCGCCCTAATAGTTAACAATGAGCTTATGGGTGACGGCGCGCTAAAACAGGAAATGATAGAGAACTACACCCATATTTCAGATTTGGGTGTCAAAATAGTTGATTATGATCGTGGAATAAACTGGACATTCGGTGCATCGGGTTCAAAAACGCTTTCAATACCAACGTTGATAGAAAATGACAGCAAAACTTACGCTGCAAAAATAATGGTGTACTATGATTAACAAAAAAGCTATGATAGCGCCGATAGAAGTCGCAGTTATTTTTCTAGCCGCAACTATAACTATCTTCTATCTTGACAACATGTCAAACAAGCGCCTTGAAATGCAGAATGATTACTATAGAGAAATATATTCCGAACATATGCTGAACTCTGCTATAAAATACAAAGCTGGAAACTCCTCCCAGCTTGAACTGATTAGCGCATATTCATGCGACGGTGATGAGGAGATAAAAGCTAAAATAAACAGCACAATATTCAGCCTGCTTAATTATTTAAGACGGAGTAATACCTCCTATATTCTATACGCCGATGGCGACTATGACATAAAAGTTTACAATAATGAGCCAAATGTATGCATAAATGAGCTTAAGCCCGCAGTTTTTGAAGCGGATACACTATGCGGAAAAGTAAAAATACAGCTTGGCGTATGGAAAAATAGTGATGAGGTGAAAATTTGTTAGGGCTTGAAAAAATAGAACATCTGCAAAACCAATTAGAGGCTCTTGCTAGAACAGTAGATTCTTTGGAAGCAGAAGTGCGTGTAATAAAAAGGGATATTTTAAAATTGCAGAAAGGATTAAAGAGATAAAATGCGCGAGATAAAAAAGAGATTAATAAAAGATGCAATAGTAATTGCAGTAAGCATCTATATAGCGGTGACAATATCACAAAGCTCGCAATTTGAAAATTTTCTTAGAATAGCAGAGAGCTTCAGGTTCCTTAGCAGTTTTGTTGCCGGTGCATTATTTACTTCTGTATTCACAGCAGCGCCTTCCGCAATAATGCTCGCTGAAATCTTTATGAAGTCTTCATCCATATTGGAAGTTTCTTTTTTCGCAGCACTGGGTGGTGTATTTGGAGACTACATAATATTCAAATTCATAAAAGATGACATAGCAGAAGATTTTGAATATATAGTAAAGATGAGCAAAAAGAATAAAATTGTTTCGCTATTCCATCTTGACACATTCAGATGGGTCACTCCGTTCATAGGCGCTTTCATGATAGCTTCTCCACTGCCGGATGAAGCAGGTGTTACATTTCTGGGAGTTACAAAAATGAAAACAACGTTATTCACCGCAATTTCATTCGCTCTTCATTTCGCCGGCGCTTTAGCTATAGGACTGATAGTAAAAGGCATTTTATAAATGGATTAGCGGAACTGCAATCAATAGCTATATTTAGAACTAAGTTAAGGAGATAGATATGTATGAAGGGCACCCGATACTCAGCAAGATAGCTATTCTAAACACACTAAAAGCAACAAATTTAGAAAATTTTCAGGGCTCTTCACCGCCGAGTATATTTGTCGGACGCTTCGGCTATCCAAATGTAAGCGTTTCTCCATTAGTCACTAATTTCATAGATGATGTCGAAGTATACGACCTGCCGGAAAATTGGCGGCAATTAAACTACAATCAAATTATTGAACTCCGCGCCGGGCTTCTCAGAGCGCACGTCGGCAATTTTTCAGTTAAAAAGATTGACGCAGTTTCAGAAGACTTCACATTAGCTAAAAAATCAGTTGATACAGAAATATTCGCCAAAAAAGTTTCAATGAATATAAAATTCAGCAATTACCACCAGCCAATGGGTCCAATGGTAGAAGTTGACAAATTAAAAATAACCAGCAACCCTACAAGCAACAAAACAATTGAAAAGGTAGTGGATGATGAGATGCGCGCAACAGAAGGAATCAGCGTGCTATACAAAAAAAATATTGAAGTATCAAGAATTTCGCGGATTCTAAGCGCAGGCATGCTCGGCGTAAAAAGAAAATTAGTCCCAACGCGCTGGTCAATCACTGCAACAGATGACATAATATCAAAGCAACTTGTTGAAAAGATTAGAGACTATCCACAGATAAATGAATATTTAATCTTTGAAAATTCCCGCCTCGGCAACAGCTATACAGTTCTGCTGTTTCCAGAAGAATTCTGCTTCGAACAGCTGGAAGCGTGGTACAAAGGAAGCCCATGGCACAACGAAGTGGTTGGAACAGGCGATTACGAATTATTCTTCGGAAGAAAGAAGTATGTAGAGAATATTGCCGGCGCATATTATTCCGGAAAATTAGCCTGCCTTGAGCACCTTGAATCACTAAAAAGAAAAGCAGGGTGCATAATTTTCAGGCACATAACGCAAGATTATTCAATACCGCTCGGCGTCTGGCAGGTAAGAGAGAGTGTAAGACAAGCTTTCAAAAATGAGCCGCAGAAATTCAGCACATTGGAAGAAGCCTTCAACTATCTAAAAACACATTTAGCTATACCATTTGAAAAATGGAAGGAAAAAAGCAAGGTGCTGAATTTCGTAATATCTCAGAAAAAATTAAATGTGTTTTTCTAACTCCAACCGCTCGGCTTTTAAAAGCCATGTATCCAGTCTGAAAAGATTTTCCGTTGTCAGAGGCGCTTTCCACACTTTATTTATAGAGTCAAATTCCCTTTCTTCCAGCGACTTCACCAGCTTCAAGTATTTATTAAAATCTTTCTTCTCAACAAAGTCCTCGCCTATTTTCACAGTAAATAGCTTCCCGTCCTTCGCTTTCAACTGCACGTTAATCGCCATTACAACATCGCCTTTGCAACTATATTTTTCAGCCCGCTGTCGTCAATATATTTAAAGCCCAGAAAGTCTTCTTTGCGCACCCATAAATGGCCTTTATTTTCCAGCACATCTTTAGCTTTGCACATGTATAATTTTTTTCCGCTGAACATTCCCATCTCTCCATAAACGCCTATATCTATACTCGTACGTTTCTTGATGCCGGCTTTAAATTCGTCAAATGGAAACTCCATCTCTTTCACTTCTGCGCTAGGTATGGCATAGTTGTTTCCATCTCTCAACAAAAGAAATTTTCCATTTACTAAGATTAAAGCGGATACTTCCATAACTATTATGTAAAGACTATCATTTAAAAAGCTGTTCAATAGTATAGAAAGGAAAAAAATGGGGTCACTGGGATTTGAACCCAGACCTACGAGTTTCTCCACCCCTTTCGGATGCACGAGAGCTTCGCTCTGTGCCACGAACTTCGTTCGTTCGCTCCAGAATCATATCATTCGGCTTGCGCCGTCATCAAGTCAGCATATCCAACTATTTTCTGGAGCCCGGTATCCTACCAGGTTGGACCATGACCCCGCATAGTTATTAAAATTGCAATCCCTTTAAATACAATATGCTGATAGTAAGCTGTTCTCACGGAAGACATATAGGCAAAAAAATAGGGAAGAAACATGCTGATTTAATAGTAGACAAATTCCCAGATGGCGAACTGCGTGTAAGAATAAGTGCAAGTGTGAAAGGGAAAAAAGTCTTTCTTGTACAGTCTTTCTATAAAGACATAAGCGATTGCATAATTGAAGTTATTTTGGCTGCGAAGACGTGCAAAGAATTGGGCGCGAAAAAAGTCTCGCTGATAGCTCCTTATTTTCCCTACATGAGGCAGGACAAAAGATTCCGAACAGGCGAGGCGATAAGCCAGAGGATAATAGGGCAATTAACAGACGAATATTTTGACGCTATCTACACAATAGACCCGCATCTTCACAGAACGCACAGCCTGAAACAGGTATTCAAAATAAAATCTGTAGAGCTAAGCGCGACAAAATCAATGGCAGAGTACATTCAAAGGAAAATTAAGAACCCAATAATTATAGGGCCTGACGCAGAAAGCAGTCAGTGGGCCGAAGAAGTCGCGAAGCTGGTAGGAACAGCATCAAGAGTGCTGGCGAAAAGGCGATATTCCTCTTACCATGTCGAAGTGAAGCTCAATAGAGAGATAGATTTGAAAAACAAATCTGCTGTTATAATAGACGACATAGTAAGCACAGGCCACACAATACTCGAAGCTGTTAAAATTCTAGAAAAATTCAGGCCAAAGAAAATTTACTGCATCTGCACGCACGGAATATTCGTTAATGACGCATTGGAGAAACTTGCTAAAGAAGGGATAAAAGTGATTTCGACGAATACAATACCAAGCAAGGTGTCAAAAATAGATGTAAGCGACGCAATTAACGAAAAGCTTAATTAATGGTAGTATCTAACTAAAGGTATAGCCAGATGGATGACAGACAATTTGAAACTATTATAGAAAAAATTTCAAACAATGGAAAAATAAGAACCCTATACGCGTTAGGCGCTGTATTCAATAAAAAATATTATACATTAGACAGATACATTAAACCCGATGGCAATGTTGATATTGAAGCGTGCAAAAAAGAATTTGAAGGGTGTAAAAATCTCTATTTAGAAACACACTTAAAAGAATTAACAAAAGTAGACTACTACATCCTTGCAATATTTAACGTGCTAAATTTAAAAAGCAAAGAAGATCATGAAGCTCTGATTAACTGTATAAATAACAAAGATTGCGGAATTATTACAGAAGAACAGAGAATAATAATTAAGAAAGGGCTTGAAACCCTCTTTGATTAAACTCTGGTTACTTCAGTTACTTCCACACTCTGAACGTGCGGAATTTTTGCTATAGCATTTTCTACTTTTTCTGTTCCGCCTTCTGCGTCTGGCACTGAAATGTATATTATTATAGCTTTAAGGCCGAAGGCTACCGGTTGTATCTCATGCTGCAAGTATTTGCTTTCTTTTTCTGCAGTTTTCTTAACTTCTGAAGCCAACTGCTCAATATTCACATTGACGTCATCAGGCATTACTCTCAACGATGCTATAACTTCTCCCATACATAGTGCGATAAAAGATTGATTTTTAAAGCTTTGGTTAAGCTTATAAATTTTTAAAATTCACGTTAAGCAGTGGAAGATTTGTATCAAACTAATGAGTGGAAATCATTAAACCCGGATATAAGATTCGACCTTGTGCCATTGATTGAAAAGCTAAGACACGGCGCACGAATAGATCTTAGCACATTGAGGGATACAGACAGCATAAAATACAATTTAGAAAAAGTCATTTCAGATTCCAAATTGATTTTCAGGAATTTCAATAAAAATTATTATATATGCGATGACATCAGCTTATTGGAAAAATTAGATTCAAATGATATTAGCATAGGCGAATTCTTAGGCTATCCTGCATGCTGCATAATAAATTTTGAAACTACCTCAATGAACAACAGCAGAGCAGCAATGAATTACTGGAAAAACGCAAAGAAATCTATGGAAGAAGGAAATTTTAATCTAATTATGCTTTATGCATTGCACGTGCCGTGCAGTGTCCAATGCAAAGAAACTGTGGAATTAGCAGGCAAAATTAGAGAAGTTCTTGAATTAAAGGATCCAGTAGTAGCGGACTATATAGTAAATCAGAAAATGACAACAATTCTTAGGTTAAACATAAAAGAATGAAAATCATTTGAAAATGCAATGAGAAGGTTAGTAGAGCAGTACATAAAAACTATAATATTCGGCTTGCAGGACGGTCTGGTAAGCACGATGGGTGTAATAACTGGTATAGCAGAGGGAAGCCGTGACAGATTTATTATTTTGCTCTCCGGACTGATTGTAATAGCTGTAGAATCTCTTTCTATGGCATCTGGGGAATATATTTCTTCAAAGTCAGAGATTGAGTTGAAAAAAGACCTGGGAAAAAATCCAAAAACTGCAGGCTGGCTAATGGGTGTATCTTACATAATCGGCGGTGTGGTGCCGGTAATTCCCTATATTTTCATCAACTGGCCATACTCGCTCTACATTTCAATATTTGCGACAATGTTTACCTTATTCGCCATTGGCTTCCTAAAATCCAAGTTTGTAAAGGTAAACGCATTGAAAGGCGGTCTGGAAATGCTCACAATTGCCGGAGTCAGCGCTCTCGTAAGCTATGTAATAGGGTACTTTGGCAGAATTTACCTAAATGCAGTCATATAAACAGTTTTAAAGTTTACATTCGTAATTCTCACTTATGAAAGCGTTAGTACTGACGGAGTTAAAAAAAATAGATATAGACGCAGAGAAATTGCTTGAAGTCCCGCCTAATGAGGGTATGGGCGACTTTTCACTGCCGTGTTTTAAATTAGCAAATGCCGGAGAATCGCCTGTTGAACTAGCGGGCAGGATAAGATCAAGAATAGCTACTTCAAAGATTTTTGAAAAAGTTGAGACAAAGGGCCCTTATGTCAATTTCTTTCTTAGCGCAAATGTCATGCTGAAAGAGCTGTTCAGGAAAGGAG
>CAYMQE010000040.1:0-7680 GCA_964392695.1 Candidatus Woesearchaeota archaeon
ACACAATATAAATATTTCGGCGCAAGATATTAAAAGGAATTGTTAAGTAATAAATATGGTTTACGCGAGTGTCATTCAGTGGCTAGGATGTCAGATTGCCAATCTGGTAACCCGGGTTCGAATCCCGGCATTCGCAGCTTGGTACAGTATGCTGGGTCCGCAACGAAGTTGCACTACCCGGCATTCGCATCATATCAAAGTGGTAGATTTTACTGCAAAAGGCAGGAATTTATCGAAGTGTCGTATGGGCACTGCACTAAACAATAATTACTATTTTTGTATTTCTTTGTGCCCATAGGAAGTTGCTATAAGGGCACTTACTTTAACAAAATACGATAATTTTATATACTATGTGCCCATACAATAGATATGGTCTATTTGGAGAAAATTAAGAGGAGAGATAGAACTTACTACTACGTCACGAAGAATTTTAGAGTCAGTGACAAAAAATGGAAGAAGATAAGGATGTATATTGGCGATAAACCACCTTCCAAAGAAGAGACAAAGAATGCAATCGAAGAGATTGAAAAAGAAGCATTAAAAAAAGGGCTCACAAAGCCTGCCTCTAAATTCACTTACCTGAGCGATGAGGAAACGGAAAAACTGCAGGATTTGAAAGAGGTCTTTAATAGATGGTATGGAAAACTCGATGCTGTTGAAAAGAAAAAATACGAAGATGATTTTGTCGTTAGGTTTACTTATAATTCAAATGCTATCGAAGGCAATCGTTTAAGCCTTCGTGAAACAAGCATGATTTTAACAGAAAATATAATTCCTGCTGGCGCTACTCCTAACGATTACAACGAAGCTATCAACTCAAAAGATTGCTATGAATTTATGAAAGGATATAATGGCGAGTTTAACCAGAAATTCTTGCTGAGAATTCATGAATTGCTTACAAAGAACACTAACTGCAAAATTGTAGGCAGCTACAGGGATTATGAAGTCAGGATTTCCGGTTCTGAATGGGTTCCTACCGCTCATGAAAAGGTTAAAAAAGAAATGAAAAAAGTCTTCCAATGGTACTATTCTGTAAGGAAGAAACTGCATCCTGTTGAATTAGGCTCAATCCTGCACAATAAACTGGTAAGAATTCATCCATTTGCTGATGGCAATGGAAGAACATCAAGAGTTATAATGAACTGGATATTGATGAAAAATAAATTCCCAATGTTCTACATAGAATTAGGAGATAAAATCAAATATTATGATGCAGTTGAAGAAGGAGATAAAGGCAATGACGAAGCGATAGTGCATTACACTGTCAAGGTACTGATGGAACAGCACACTTTTAAGTGAAAAGAAGAAAGTTTACTTCCCTTTATATTCTATCGCAACTATTATATATCAGTGTAAACATTTATGTTTACATGACACAAGTGCAATTAAGGATAGCAGAACAAACTGTTAAAGGGATAGATAAATGGGTAGAGGAAGGCAGATTTAAGAGTAGAAGTGACGCTATAAAAACAATAATAGCTATTTATGAAGAAAAAGATAAAATGAAAGAATTTTATAAAATGCTTTTGGAACGAAGTGAAGAAGCAAGAAAATATCCTGAAAAGTTGATTCGTTTTGAGTAATTTTGAATTGTTTTTTCATGAAAAAGCAAAAAAGTCTTTTGATAGATTGGATAACAGCATACAATCCAGAATTAAAGATAAACTAATTGAATTAAAAGAGTATCCTGAAAGAGGAAAACACTTAAAGTATGTTGGTTTTTGGAGTCTAAGAATTGGAGAATATAGAGCTATATATGAAATTAATAAACAGAATAATAAAGTTATAATTCTATTTATTGGACATAGAAGAGAGGTATACGAAGATTTATCTGGACTCTGAGTCTTATTTCCCTTTATATTCTATCTTCTGTATAACAACTGATTTTATAGGGTAGATAACTCTCAGGGCGGACTGCATTTCTGCCTGCAATTTGTTGGCAGAAGCAGCTGTTATAAAGGCTTCATAATTATAGTTAACCACCTGTTTTGCGACTAACTCTTTTATCGCTTTCCGCAGATCGCTTTTTTGCTTTCCTTTGCTCTTGAATGAAGTTATGATTATAGTTTTTACCTTTACAGGCACTTCATCTTTTGTCTTGACATAATCATTGCTGTAAATAAAAGAGGTGTTCTTTCTAAGAAAACGAGATAAATAAGGCCTTGTAAGCTCAAACTGTATGATTTTAGTAGCTGCGGAATGCTTCTCTGTTGACACCGCCTGAAGCTTGAGATTTATACCATGTTTTGTAACATCATTCAAAAGCGTGCCCAAAGATATTGTAATAGTGCGTCCAACTAAACTTTCTGGCGTTTCAGCAAGAGTAGTGCCAACTTCCTGCGAATTGAATACTTCCGGAGCCAATAATTTGTACCAATTCTTTGGTTTCTTTTTTACAATGACTTTTCTTGTCTTTACTTCGCCCTGGGCTTCGCTTTTATGCCCTGACTCCTTCTCACGTGTTTCTGCCATTTCAATTATGGCACTATTAAGACATATTTAAAGGTTGCTCAAGTCAGGCCGGCATATATCCTTATAGAAACAGTAATTGCACAATTTCGTAGGTTTCTGCGGAAAGCTGGTTATATTGCGATTAAGAGATTTTATCTCTTTGACAAGAGAAGCGACTTCATCTACATCTTTGTTGCTTATTTCATAATAGACGGACTCGCCAGTGCGGGCGTAATAGATACTCACATGATAAGGTAGCTGTCCTGTTTTACGCTTCAGCAGGTAAGCGTAAGCTTTCAACTGAAGCAAATGGGAAGAGTCTATATAGTGGGGTAGCGGGCTCTTGCTCGTTTTATAGTCAACTATACCAACACCACGGCCGAATATGTTGATAGTCTTGTCAACATAGCCATGCATTTCCTCTATATCTATGAACATCTCCCGGTCTTTGGGAAAAAACCCGCGGGCTATATTTTCATTGAACCATCTATCGTCTATATTGTTCTGCTTAAATATTTCATGAAGACGAAAAGCCTCTTTAAAAGCATAGAATTTTAGAAATTCCTTCGTCTCTTTATAGAACTCTTCTTTCTTATCAGCAAAAACATCATTGTAATCCGCGCCTATTTTCGCCCATTCAGTTTCAAAAAGCTGTTCAAGTATTTTTTCAAAGCTTGATGCAATATCATCCCAATGCAATTTTGAGTAGGACTTTACATCAATAACCATATAGAAGTCCTGCAATACTTTGTGAAAAATAGTTCCGCGAACTGTTTCAGCTGTTTCAGGCTCTGGTATGTTTTCTAGGTATTTGTAATAGAATTTTCTAGAGCATTTTTCATACTGCACCAATTTTGATGGGGATAGTTTATAGTCTTTCATTGAAAAGAGATTATAAGCAGTACACAATTTATAGTTAACTAAAGCGGAGTTCCGGTATTAGGTCTGTATCTTTGTCGGGTCGTACTTCCAGTCTTTTGGCAGAACACCAGTGCGTCTGTAATATTTAGACAATCTCCATATCTTTGACTCTATCAACTGCAGTCCACGGAAGGAGTGTTTGTCTTTCTTGTTGGAATCAAGGTGCTTTCTTACTTTAACAGCGTGATTTAATAGATCTTGAATATCATAAGGCAAACCAGGAAGCGCGTTGTTCTCACCCAAAATTTTATTTATACTTTTGCCTGTCGCTATTTTAACATCTGGAACACTATATTGATCTCTTAAAAGCAAACCGATTTTAGCAGAAGACTTGCCCTCTTTTGCAAGTTTTAAAATTAATTTCACAATCTCTTCTGTTTCCAGCTTTACCCAAGCAGGTTTTACTTTTTCCAGCGGCTTTGAAGAACCGCTTTTTCCCTTTCGTCTTGAATGCATTCTTGCCATATTGATCACAGTCCGTCGGATAACCGACTGAGTCTAGATGTGGTTAGATTTAATTGCTTTAAAAGGTTTTTGTTGCTATGGTTAGTTTCTTATTGACAGATGCAATTGCTATTTTCTTGTCAAACTCCATCAGAGTTTTTGTTAGTTCTGAATCTGTGTTTAACTGGTACATAGTAGCCCTGCCAATCTCCCTTGTTTTCTTTATTATTCCAAGTGCCAATAGATGTTGTATGGCTTTATTTGCAGTTACATAACTTACATGGGACTGCTTTGCTATTTCTGTAGGTGGGTAATCAAAATACTTGCCGTCGCAAAGCATAAAGTCTAAGACGCGTATAAACGGTGTGTCGCCAAGTGCGAGCATAAAGCTTGATTTGTCTTCCATTTTCATTTTAGTATTTAGCTAATTCTTTCAGTAATTCTATATCTTCTCTAAGCACTATCTCTCGGGCTACCCTAAAGTCTCTCAAAAATTTTTCTTCTTTGCTAAGTTTGCGTTCAATTATTTTAATATCACTTTTCATCATATTTTAACCTCACTATTAGATCAACTAAAACCTGATTTAAATAATTTGATATATCCTTCTCATTTATTATAACACAGTTATCCTTTAACCAATCTACGATATCTTTAAAAGTAATGTTACTATTGTATTCTGCAATTCTTAAGATGAAAGGCAAAGCAGTTTTGTAATTAATCTTTAAATAACATCTCATTAAAAGCATAGTCATTTTTGATATTGCATAAGCTGTTCTTTTGTTCCCATCTATAAAATGATGTTTTTTAGCGAACTCATTAAATATAAATGCTCCAACAACTATAGGATTTCCAGCATTTTTTTCTGTAAGATTTTTAAAGTTATAAACAGAAAAATATATGCCTCCTTCATCTCTGACTCCAAATTCTCCACCACTATAATTAATTATATCTTTATTTGTGTTAATTATTTCTTTAACCAAATTATCTATCTCTTCCTTTTTTACCAACCTTCTTTTTTTATTCCAGTAAGGACTTTTACATTTTGGACAAAATTTTGGAATTTTATTTCTACGCGTTTTCCAACAGTGATTACATCTTAAACATAAAAGTATGTTATTATTCATAATAATATATTATCATTAATTAGTATATAAATCTATCCTAAATATCTTCTTCTATTCTCGACTACTTCAAGGCGCTTGAGCACATTATTGCCCAATTCATAATTCTTTGCGTAACTCTTCTTTATCTTCTCAAAAATATATTTCGCAATCTTAGAGTGTTTGCTATCCAGCGCTTTCTTCAAAAGATGCAGGTCATTGGCTTTGTCTTCAACGCGCTGGGAATTATAGCCGAGTCCGAAGTCTATGAAATAGATTTTGTCTTCGCTTAGAATTAAATTGCTTGTTGTCAAATCGCCGTGGATAATATCTGCTTTGTGAAGCAGTGCAAGTTGCTCTCCTAATTGTTTACAGACACCCTCTAGCTTTTCTTTTTGCATATCGTCAAGAACATTTCTCAACAGTTCGCCGGAAATATACTGCATAAAAATTTCATACTCTGTTTTCTCTATAGGCATAGGAGCGTTGATGCCATAGCGCACTGCCTTAAGAAGTAAATTATATTCAATAGCTGTTCTGCTTCTGCGCAGAGTATCATCTAAAATATTATTTCTGTAGCCCTTCTTTACGCGGACTTTAGTTATTACATTCTTCTTCAACGAAATTACTGCTTCTGCCGCACGTATCACCTCCATGCAACATCAACCTCATCAGTGCGCCATTTCGGGTTTATTGCAGTCTTGCTGACTTGAACAGTCTTTGCAAGAGAACCAAGTACAGCTATCATAGCGCCATTATCTGTGCAGAATTGAAACTCCGGTGCATAGCATTTTGCTCCGCGCTCTTTAGCCATTATATCCGCCATTTCACGCAAACGCTTATTTGCAACTACACCGCCGGCTAGAAGAAGCTCTGATTTTCCGCAGTGCGCCATAGCTCGCTCTGCTGCTTCTATCAGCATTGCAAATGCAGTCTCCTGAAGAGAATATGCAATGTCATCTTTAGCATACTTATCTATTTTATTAGTTGCATTTGTTAGTATTCCGGAAAATGAAAAGTCCATTCCTTTAATTGAATAGGGCAGTGGTATGTAATTGTTGCCACGCGATGCTAAATTCTCTACTTCAGGCCCGCCTGGCATTGGAAGTTCAAGATTACGGGCGAACACATCCAGCATATTTCCTATAGGTATGTCCTGCGTTTCGCCGAATACTCTATACCTGCCTGCTTCAAAAGCAACTATCTGCGTGTTGCCTCCGCTGGCGTACAACATTACAGGATCTTTCGCAGGCGTCAGCGCTCTGCCTATTTCCATGTGAGCTACACAGTGATTCACACCAACAATCGGCTTTTTGTAAGCAAGCGAGATGGCACGGCTGGCTACAGCTCCGATACTAAGGCATGGACCAAGCCCAGGCCCTTGCGAAAAAGAAACGCGGTCTATCTCTCCTATTCTTAGTTTAGCTTTCTCAAGCGCTTTATTTATCACTAAATCAGCATTAGCATAATGATGCTCAGCAACATCCTGCGGTTTCATTCCCTGCCCGAGCGGAGATTTATACATTGACTTCTCATTAGCAAGAATTTTCCACGCTCCTTTGTTAAATTCAACTATACCTACGCCGAATGTATGCGCTGTTGACTCTACACCGATAGTTATCATTTATTAAATATAGAAAATATGCCTTTAATAAAGAAATAGATTTTCTGCAAAATTTTGATTAAAGTATACTTAAAGCCTGAGGCGCCGACGCCTTTGTAATCAACTTCCTTGGATTTAAGCAGGTCCTGCGCAGTTGCAATTATAGCCTCTGTGCTAGTGGCTACGGACAATTCCTCAATCGCCTTTTGCGTTACAGTAAAGTTCAAAGTTGGATTTGGTATTGCGCCTTCTGTTACATTAACAACCTTTCCGTCCTCAAGTGCAACGCCTACTATCTCGCCGCTTATGTTAAGATTTATTCTTTCATTTCCGAAAACAGCCAACAAAGCAGGAGGCACACTATTGGAAATATTATCGTTGTAAGAAAGTATAGCGCTTGATAGGTCAACGCCTTCTATGTTAATATTCGCCAATTGCTCAAGTCCTTCTATAGCCAAAGCGCTTTGCAATGAAAGAAGCAAAATTAATAGTATGAGTATTGCTCGCATAACAATTTTGTAGAATTGCTAAAATAAATAGTTACTGCTTGAACACTGTATAACCGCACTGCCCGCATGATTTCCTGTTGCCGTGGTCAACCATAAAAACACCCTCACCGCATCGCGGACAGAAATCTCCCTTCTCCAACTTGTCTCCAACTATCTTGTATTTTTTCCATTTTTGCGAAGACGGCCTGTCTGTTCTTTTTCTTTTTCCGCCTTCTCGAGTTCTGACTTTCTTTCTCTTAGGCACTCGCTGGCACCTCTTCTTTCTTCTCTTCTATCATCTTATTTCTTACAAGAAGATAGTGCGGTTCATATTTCATCATATTCTCCTCACTTGAATATACATGAATCTTGCACGAACTTTTTCCCATTCCGAATGAGCTGTGTATGTACTGAACAACAATTAAAGACTCGTCAGCCTTAAAATGGGACGCTGCTTCCTTTCTTACCTGCTCTCTGCTTGGAGTCACGCTATTGGAATGATCTATAACAAAAATGATTTCTTTTCTGTCGAATAGTACATTCTTTGTTTCGTTTCTAATATCAATTTCCATTTATTTCACTCTAAGAGCATATTTTCCAGTGAGTGTGTTGCCCATCTTCTGCGCTATCTCGCTCTTTTCTGGATTCAACACAACGACAAGGCCTTTCCAG
>CAYMQE010000041.1:0-7530 GCA_964392695.1 Candidatus Woesearchaeota archaeon
GATTTTTACTCTGTTCTTTTTAGCTGTTTCATTTGAAATTGAATAATAAGCCTTAATGTACTGTTCAGCTATTTTTTTGACGTCAAATTCACTAGACAAATTCTTAGAGGCCTGCAAAAGATCGGGTAGTTTCCTGTCATTAAGCAAGTCCATCATTCTGGTTGCAAAATTATCAATAAATTTCTCATTATAATCAACTAAGAATCCATTGTAACCATCTTTTAAGTACATTGTAATGCCGCCAGAATTTGTAGCTATTATTGGCTTGCCAAAATACAAGGATTTAGCAGCACTCAAATTAAAAGTGTCAAATGGGCTGACAGCAACAAAAGAAACACAATTTTTGTATAAAGAATTAATGTATTCATCCTCGATAAAGCCGGTAAAAATAACACGTTCTGATACGCCAAGTTTTTTTGCTGTGCTGTAAAGTTTGTCTCTTGCAGGTCCATAACTTGTTATAACAAGGTATACATCATCATTCATATGATGCACCTTAGCGAATATCTCCAACAACAAATCTATGCGCTTCTCAAAACTCAACCGCCCAACATGCAGAAAATACTTCTTATTCGGAGGCAGATTTATTTTTTTACTGACAACCTCAAAATTGGCAGATTTTAAAGTTTCAAAATCCAAAAAATTAGGTATCATTATACTTTTTCCAGTAAAGTGCTTGTGCATAATCTTACCGGCGTAAGGGCTTACAAAAACAGATAGGTTGCTCAAATTAAACTGAATCATAAAAACAGGGCTAAGAAAAATGAGTATTAAATCCAAAAAAAGATTCATAATGCTATGCATTATTTTGTTTCTGCTTATTCTTGAAAGCGTATACATTCTCATAAATCCAGCAAAATCGGTATGATAAGTTGCTATTGTAGGCAGGTTATTCTTAATAGCATATAATAAACCAAAATAAACATTCGAAGCTCCGCCATTTAGATGTATAACATCCGGTTTGAAATCATTAAGAAATTTTTCCAGTTCTACATAACCTTTAATGCTTATTCCAAAAAACTTATTGAAAAAAAGTGGTTCAGTCTTAATTGATAATAATGGTACATTGTCAATGTAATTTGGTAATCGGCTGTTGCCTATGCCTACAATAGCAAGTTCCACATCTTTAATCTTCAATTCTTTTGATAGTAGAGTGCAAAATCTAGAAAGCCCATCTAAATTCGGGTAAAATGAATCTGTAATTAAAGCCACTTTCACTATCTATTTATCACACTCAAAAAATGTATAATTCCTGAATTTAAGTCATTTGGTTTCTCTGCAGGGAGCATATGCCCAGCATTATTAAGAATTAATTTATCCGTGAAATATCTGCTGTACTTATTTGCCATATTAAATGATATTAACTTATCATTATAACCATGTATACAAAACACCTGCTTATTCTTAAGTGAAGTCGTCTCCTTAACTGATAAAATTTCACAAAATGCTTTAATCACAGACATCTTATGGGTTTTAATCAGTGAATTATACAAAGAGCTAATTTTCGGGTCGGTGTTGTCATAAAAGCATTTGACCAATAAGAATCTAATAAATCGTTTGTAAGTTAATATGTTGCCTTCAATAAAAAATCTAAAAAGCAGCCGTGGAGCTACTTTAAGAATCTCAATGCCATTGCCTAAATAAGAGGATATCAAGACAACCTTATTAACAACATCAATGTTATCCTCGGCAAACACCCTAGCGTTAAAGCCCCCTAAAGAATAGCCAATTACATCTATATTGCAGATTTTTTTTTCATCTAAAAAATTTCGTATAATCTTAGAAAATTTTTTGAGATTGCCTTTCGCTCTTGTTCCGCCATGCCCAAAGTAGTCAAAAGTAAATGTGTTGAAGCCTTTCTCATTCAGAGCTACCGCAATAGGCTCAACAATAGTGTAATCAGCGCTTAAACCATGAAACAGCAGGACATGCCTTCCACTGTTTCCCGCGTGTGTTTCATAGTGCAATTCTTGAAAATATGGCAATTACATCATCCTCCGTATATTCATTTTTAATAATAACCCCTAAAATCCTGATTTTTTGTCAAATGCATTTTAAAAAATGTTAAAACGTAATACTTAACACACGTCCTAACAAATCCCTTTTCACGAAAACGCCGGCATGAAACAGAAAGTGTAATATTTTTTGTAAATTTAACTTTTTCTTTATTTCTCCTTAATTGCCTGGACATGTTATAATCCTCCAAAAATTTAACTTTAAATTTGTACTTCTCAAGTGTTTCCCGCTTAAATGCCATGTTAGCGCCCCATAAATTATGATAACCAAATTTTCCCATTACACGAGGCAAAAAATTGGCCCATATATTAAAATCTCTGTTCATATTTTTATCACCATCATAGCAACTCAAAGGACCGGATACAGCAGAATAATTCTTAATCTCTTCAAGTATAGTTTTAGTCCAATTACGATTAGGTCTAGCATCTGCGTCACAAAATGCAATTATATCTCCTTTAGCAGAGGTTATAGCAATGTCCCTCGCCAAACCTAAGCCGCCATTATCATCAAAAAGTAACTTATCCGCATATTTTCTAGCAATTTTCAGAGTTTTATCTTTAGAATGATTATCTATAACAATTATTTCAGGCTTTACCTCTTGAGTCAATAAACACTTCAAACAGTTTTCTAAATATTCTTCTTCATTCTTGGTGCATACTACTACACTTATTTCCATAAATAAATATCTACATTTTACATTTTATAAATGTATAATCACTGAAGTATACTCAACAAAGATTCTTTTTTAGCAAGATAATCAGTTCCAAGCACAACATCAGATAATCTTTTAACATTGCTTTGGCTCCATTTGAGATTAAGCTTTCCGCCTATAATCAATTCATAGTCGCTCATCACTCGGGCAAGCGCGACTTCCCCTCTGTCTATCTCCATAATCTGCCTCGGAGCGTAATTTTCGCATAAGGTTGACCATCTGCGAGTCGCATTTATCTTTTTATAAAATCCGCTGAATTCCTTATTCTTGTCAAGAAGTTTTGTTAAAATATTCTCTGTCTTCGGCATTATGCCGACAAATATTTCATTCATAATGCTTCTTTCGGCGATGCCTCTTTGAGCACTGCTTAATTGCTCCCAGTAATTGCTTCCTTCCTTAAACAAATCAGAAATTTCCCGGTCAAGCATTTTAATATCTTTTGAGTTTAGATAAGCACCTATCTGTTCATCGGTCACATGAATCATCTCATTAATTATACCTTCTCTCTGAAGGACAAGTATAGCTGCTATTTCATGATGGTCTATAATTCGTATATCATGGGGCGTATATTGTTTCTGCGGACAAGTATGAGACAGAACGGCCATTGGATTGCTAATATCTATTTTAACGTCATAAGACTCCATTTCAGCAGATTCATAGCGGAGTCTTGAAAGAGATGGCACATTAATAGTGTATACTTTAGCATCATTACCAATAATTACAGACACAGGCTCAAGTATTGCGCCTTGAATAAACTCTACATTCTGTTTTTCAAATATTGTCATTTTATCTCAAATTTCTGTAGATATTATGGAGTTCATTAACCTTTCGCTCGGTAACAAAACCATGCATTTTGACGCCTCCGCCGAACGCCTTTGGTATGTGCAGAAGCTCGTGTATAATGACTTTTTCCTTTTCTTCCTGGGACAATTTGTCAAATTTCTCGGAAATGGCTTCAAGACAATAGTAAGCAGCTACGTTAAAGGCTTTCTGGAATATCCTCGGCAATGGCCAGCACCGCGCTATGACGTATCTACTCTTTCCGCCGCGGCTGCGAAAGCAGACAACATTCTCTGTTCTTATGTGTTCAAAATTCAATTTTCGTACAACATCGCGCATCATTAATTCAACATCAAGAGCCTTCTCGTACTTAATAGCCATAAAAAGTTTAAAGTGCATTTGTATCTTATACTTTGCGATAAAATATGGCATTCACAGAATCAAAAAAGTTGGATGATTTTTTTAAAATAGAAAAAACATCTGTTATAAAAAAACAATACTGGTTTTTGCATAATATTGACTTGAAAAAAGATGCCCATGTATGCTATGTTATATTCAAAGGCCCTTATAGGTCACTCAAATTAAACGAAGAAAAATTTAGATTAAAAGAAGACGAATTTATTTTAGCTAAATTAAACCATTTGAGTAAATCCATTAAGTTTGAAAAATTACGCACCAAAATCAGCGAAAATCAAATTTTGATTGATGATATGCATTTAATAAATAAAGGAGTTGGAAAATTAGAAGTATCATATCAAAAAACAACAAAAAAATTTAATACAAATCTTAGAATATTTAACGAACCATACGGCTTAATTAGAGAGATAGTGCTATCGGATAAATTGTATTGCTTCTTTTTGCAAAATGTAAAAATAAAGACGCCATTCTTTGTTCCATGGTACTGGGGCTCTTTCTTCTTAGACAACAAAGTCAATTTAAATTTTTTTAAAATAAACAATATTGTTAACCCAAAATTTGGGTCGCTGTTAAATAAATTATATGTAGAAGGACACGGCAGAAAGATATGCCTTGATATAAAGTCTGTAAGAAAAGATAACAACATAATAAATATACATGCGTCAAATGAAAGTTATTTCTTAGCTATAGAATTTGAAATAATCTCCAAGATGACTATTAAGGTTAGTAGCATTAGCAGTTGGACGTACAACCAAACAGGAATTAAAATTAAAAAGATTGATTCAAATATAGATAATCTGACCTTCAAAAAAGTAAATGCCGGCATTTTTGAAGAAGCGCAAAATTATGTAATGTTATTTTAACAAAAAGTTAAATTGCACAACATAATATAACTTTTCATGATAGTCTGCGTTACAGGCATGCCGGGAAGCGGAAAGACCAAGTTGTGTTCAGTTGCAGAAAAAACGGGATATTCGTGTCTGCGCATGGGCAGAGTATTCGTAGATGAAATTTGCAGAAAGTATGGAATAGAGCCCAGCGATACAAAAAAGATACGCGAACACATGACAAAGATAAGAGAAAAAGAAGGCGCTGATGTAGTCGCAAAAACGTGCGCGCCGAAAATAAAAGAACTGCTGAAAAAGAACAAGAATATTTTTATTGAGGGATTAAGAAGCCCAGCTGAATACGAATTTCTAAATAAAGAATTCGGAAAAATAAAATTGATAGCAATTTGGTCGTCAACAAAAAACAGGATGAAGCGAACGCTGAATAGAAAGGAAAAACGCGGAGATACGGAAAAAACTGAAGAAGAATTTCTTTTCAGGGAGAAGCAGGAAATAAAAGTCGGCGTACCGGAAGCAATGATTATGGCGGACTACCTTATAGCAAATGAGAAAAGCTATGCAAGCTTCTTAAGATACAGCAAAAAAGTGCTAAAGGAGTTGCTGGAATGATTATAGGATTGGGTGGAAATATAGGCTCGGGCAAAGGAGCAGTTTCAGCTGTACTAAAGAGTATGGGATACAAAGTTATAGTGTTCGGCGATATTGTTAGGAAGGAAACTGCAAAATCAGGAATGGAGCCGAACCGCAAAAATACGGATAAAGTATCAAAGGAGAGAACTAAAGACAACCCCGACTACTGGAGGGAAGAGGTGTACAAACGAATAGATGATGGCAAATATGTCATTGACGGCATAAGATACCCAGAAGATGTGGCATTCTTCAGAAAAAAAATTGGCAGAAAATTTAAATTATTATTTGTAACAGCGCCGAAAAATGCACGTTTTGAACGGCTTAAGAAAAGAGGCAGAATAGGCGACCCGCAGACTTTAAAGGAATTTGAAAAACAGGAAGAACAGCAAAAAATATTGTATCATGTTGACAAAATAGAAAAAATGGCTGACACACAGGTAGAGAATAGCGGGACTATGAGAGAACTGGAAAACAAAGTAAGGTATTTAATAGAGAAGCACTGAATTTTAGTCATGAAAAACAGGCTCTTTTTTGCTATTTTTTTAGTGGCCTATATATTTTCAGTTTCCTACAGCTATGAATACCTATTGAAGCCGATAGACGACTCTATTGCGCCTGGCGAAACCGCACTTTACAATGTAACTATAAACAACACAGCAAATGAAACAACTAAGTACACAATTTTTATGCTCAGCTCATTCAGCTATAGCATAAGCAATGAAACTATAATTCTTAACGCATCAGAAGACGCGACTTTGTTGCTCAAGATATACACATACAACAACACCAATTTAGGCACTTACAAAAACCCACTGTCAATAAACACAAAAGACGGCACAAAATCAATAGATATAGTAACAGTAGTACAGCTTCCACTATCACAATACTTCCGCGTCAGTGGAGCATCTATCTCATCATCTTTAACGCCAAGGGATCAGCTGTCGGTGAATGTCACAATTGCCAATGATAATATAGGTAGAAATGCGATAGTTGACGTCTCGCTGTACAAAGGAGGCTTTAATGTAACTTCTTTTCGCAATGCGACCCAAATAGAAATCGGAGAAAAAACAAAGACATTTGCGTTCAACCTGAACCCTCTACTGCCAGCTGGAGGCTATGTAGCCAAAATATCTGTCAATTTATTAGGCGAGGAGATATACTCTAGTCTATTTGATGTAAATATACTTCCATACTCAAAGCCGGAAGTTATCAGAGAAGAAAAAAAGAGCATATTTGGAAAAGAAGTAGCAATAGGTGTGGTGAACAACGGCACAGAAGTGTTGAGTTCATATATATTATCTGAAGATATATCAATGCTGGACAAACTTCTTATTTTATCCAGAAACGATGGCTACCTGTCCAATGGCAAGTTGAACTGGGAAATAAAAGATTTGGAATCGTCAAGACTGGAAGAAGGAATTCCTATATACTCAATGGCAACTCGTTCATATTCCATTACATACGTGCCATTATTATTAGTGCCTTTTGTTATAAGCGCTATAATCCTCATAATAATATTCTTGAACAGAAAGGTGACTGTCACTAAAAGTATAAGCCATTACAGGATGGCAAACGGTGAATTGGACATACAGTTCAGAATCACCGTCAAAAATGTAACACTGCACAAATTAACAGATATACGCATAATAGAACAGCTGCCTGCTTACATAAAAAGCGTCCACGAGTTTGGACACTTAAAGCCGGAATATGAGGATCAAAAGCTTAAGTGGCGCATAGATAATTTGAGGCCAAAAGAAGAGATAATGGTGTCCTACAAGGTAAAGGGAAGAATCGAGATAATAGGCAACTTATTCTTCCCGCCATCACGCGTTTATTTCAAAGACAAAGACAGCGTCTATTTAAGAGCGTCAAACACTGTTGGAGTAAGGACAAAAAGCGAGACAATGGGATAGACAATAAATAGTCCCGCCTCCCGGACTCAGAAGAGCCTTTCTTAGAAAGAAAGCCTCGGGAAAGAATTGATTGGTTCTAGCTTCGTCGTGCGCATTAAACAATAAATAGTCCCGCCTCCCGGACTCGAACCGGGAATCTCTCGGTCTCTGCAGGTACAACCTGCCAACCAACTACAGCCAAGCGCGTTAACCATTACGCTAAGGCGGGATATAA
>CAYMQE010000042.1:0-7395 GCA_964392695.1 Candidatus Woesearchaeota archaeon
ATTCAATCCTTCTCCGGTTATTGTTACAGCAATTAGCTTTTCAATTTGCACCGCATCTTTTCTGGCTAAAATCTTCAGGACTTGATTTCCTAATTGTGTCCTCTTGGATAGCAATATAGTATTTGCATATATACCATCATCAGCGAAACTGTCGCCGTGCAATCCATCATCGTACAAAGTGGTATTCTCAATCAAGCCGTATGCAAACACTGTAACATTTTTTCCAATAAGGTCATTTATTTTTACATGAGATTTAATCGTAAAATTTCTGCCTCTGACAAGCACCTGATTTTCAACTGGTAGAATATCAGCTATAGTTACGTTTGCGGCGCAGTCTGTATTGCACGACAGATACGTTTCGCCCTGCTCGCATGCATTATTGCCGCAGCATGGAACAATTGTGGTATAACTGCAGGAATTTGATGCGTGGACATAGGTGTCAGAGGTGCATAAATTGCCATCATCACATAATGGGCAGTCACTTGAACACAATAAGTACGTTTCGTCCTGTTCGCATGTATTATTGCCGTAGCATGGAGATATTACAGTATACGCGTTTGTTTCACTGGTGTGATTGTATTCATCAGAAGTGCAGGCATCGTTGTCATTGCATAATGAGCAGTCAGTTGAACACGATGAATATGCTTCGCCTTGTTCGCAGACACTATTGCCGCAGCAGTAACTTTTTGTCACAGAACTGCATGTCTGGTTTACACATGCATATTTTTTACATACACCCGGCGCATCGCCTCCGCACGTTCCGCAGTCTCTCTCGCAGGTGCATGTATTCTCATTTGCATCGCAGACACCGTTCCCGCACTGCGGAGTATAATAGATAGTTACATTGTAAAGAGATGGAGTCACTGTTGCAGAAGAAGAGGTAAGATTAGCCATAAACTGGAAGTATCTACCATAAGAATCAAGCGTTACACCTGCAGAATTATTTATAGTGCTTCCAAATGAGGAATCATTGCAAGTTGATTTATTGCACGTTCTTGTCTGAAGAGTCATGTTAACACATGCAGTGTAATTTGTAAAAGTGACTGTTAATTTTGGCCTTCTTGATGCATTAGTAAGCTCGCTTGAGGATAGAGTAGATGGATTAGTTGCTGTTGGCCAAAGTATAATGCCATAATTTGACGAGGTGCCATTGTTCCATCGCTTCACAGCATTTAAAACACTGAATTCAAAAAAGCCTGTTGAAGAAGGCGTAAAACTGGATTCCAAATAGCTGGAGCGGGATTTAACTGATTCACTTGTAAAGCCAGCACCTGGTACAGCCCACATGCTCACGTTTGTGCCTGTGTAATTTGATTCGTCCCATGTTGCTCCTGAAGTAGGTGCTCCGCCACTCGTGTCTGTTCCTTCTGTCCAATTTTCAAGCAGTTCGTAGACCTCAACATTATCGCCGGTAGCACTAAAATACACAGTCATTACAGCAGAGACTATTGTTGAATTAAGCGGAATTTTGTCAGCGCCGAAAATATCATCAAATCTTAAAATTCCCCTTCGCGTCGGACCGTCGCTGTCCAAAATCATTGTAGTAGCACCTCCGTAATTGCCGTCGCCGTCAGAAGAAACAAGATAGGCATCTTTGGTTCCACTGTAACTCTTTACACCCTCCTGAAAACTCATTATATTGCAGATGCTTGTAAACTGGCTCCATGAAATATTATTCCAGTTGACGCTGACAGCTGCATCGTGTATTTCAGAAGTATAGCCTCCTGTTGTTGCTCCAGCAGTTATGCCAACATAACTTGTGTTCCATTGCGTGCTTGAATACGTTCCGTTGTCAAAATGCGCCTGCGTAGTTTTCTGCCACGTATCCGCAGTTGAAATGATAATCAAAAAAAGCAAAATTGTATATTGTTTATTCATACGCTTCCTCCAAGGTATATGTGCTCATTCGGATAGATTACTATACCTTTATCAGTTATATTGAATGGCACGATTTTCTTTTCGTGTTTTACACCTCTAAGCTTCAGTATTTCTATGGCATTCAGCCTCTCACTCATGCCTGTACTTATATTGTACAAGATAATAACGCCATCGGATAAAAATTCCTCAAAGCCTCCTTGCGCGTATTTATTCATCTCATGCTCATTTTCTGTTATAAGAAAAGATGTTATTTCGTGCGAAGACAGGAATCTGAACAGCTGTTCCACATAAATTCTGTAGCTTGTCTCAACTGAAACAAAGGCGGATTCCAATGCGGACAAGGAATCTATAATAACAATATCAGGCTTGAAATTTGGAGGGAACAGCGACGGCAATTCATTGTCAGAAATTTTAAGCTCGCCTTTTGACTTCATTAAAAGGCCTTCCACTATTTTTCCTATTTTGAACGGGTCGTATTGCACTATCTTAATCAATCCCTTCTTTTCCAAATCGTTTATCTCCCACCCGAAATCAAACATATGGTGCTTAAGTTTTTGCGGAGTTTCCTCAAATGAAATGTAAAGGCATTTTTCATTCTTCAACGAAGCATTGTACGTTATGTGCAACCCGAAGATTGTTTTTCCAGCTCCCGGCCCGCCTGAAATAAGAATTGTAGAGCCTCTTTCTATACCGCGCGACACAAGTTCGTCAAAGCCCGGTATTTCCAGATGCAGATAGACTCTGCTTATTTTCTTTGCGGGTTTTTCAACAGGCTCTTTCTTTGCCATTTTGAGCTTTACCTCTTTTGGCTTGAATTCTTCAGGTGTGATTGTTTCGGGTTTTGTTATTTCTTCTCCTAATGCTTCGGGCATAATTGCTTCGGACTTTGCAGTTACTATCTCTGGCTTTATCAGAGATTTCAAAGCTTCTTCACTGAGCGCTTCCGGCTTTACCAATGATTTCAACTTTGATTCTACCGTCTTGTGCTTGTGTTTCTTTTTTTTCTTTGAAAAAATATCAGCTATACTCATAACAATTATATATAGATAAAAGTAAATTTAATTACTTTTTTAAAGAGAAAATGCATGGATATATATATTGTAAAAACCAACACGGTGGTTAACGTTAATTTTTTAGAATTTGCCAAGAAAAGAAGAACCACTTACGAATTCAGTGGAAAGAAAATAGAAAATCAACAAATAATGACTATACTAGAAGCTGGAAGATGGGCGCCAAGTTGTTCAAACTCACAGCCATGGCACTTTATCGTAATTGAAGATAAGAAAAGAATAAGCAAAATTATGAACACAGCATATTACGGCGCGTTTCACACAGACCCCGCAGTAATTATAGCGCTTGTATTTAAAAATGACCAACTCAAAGACGATAAACACATTTGTGGATATGAAGCAAAAATCAGCAAGGCGCACGGGCATGAATGCATAGGTATGGCTGGACTGAACATGGCATACATGGCACAGGAATTGGGCATAGACTCGTGCTTTTTGACGCCTGCTCACAAAGAAATTGCAAAATTGCTGAAATTAGGAGATTTTGGCGAATGCATGTTAATGGTAGGCCTTGGCTACGAAGAAGAAGGAGCTTTCAAAAAAGTAAGAGAAAGAGAGCCCATCAACGACATAGTTTCCTATGAATATTTAGAAGGCCATGAAAAGTAAATTGCAGTTAGAAAAAGGCAAGACGTACATAGTGATAAGTTCGCCTGAAAATTATCATGCTACTAGGCTAAATGTTCTGAAAGACGCGCTGAAAAAACTGAAGCTTGATGGAATATACATAAGCCTGAACGCATCATCAAAAGAAATATTAGATATGGTAAAGAAGGAAGGACTTGACGCTTCCAAACTTTTCGTCATAGACGGCATAAGCGGAAAAAATCTGGAAAGCAATAAAGAGAAGAGATGCGTATGTATAGACGGTCCAAACTCATTGACAGAACTTTCTCTTAGCATAACAGACATAACAAATAAGAACAAAGTCGGATTTCTTATTTTTGACTCGCTGTCCACTATGCTGATATATAACAACCCCACAATCATAGAGACTTTCATGCACTATATGGTAAACAAACTAAATGCTCTCAACATAACAGGTGTTATATTGACAATCAGTGAGGAAGCGTCAAATAAAATCGTGCCAATGATTCAGCAATTCTGCGAAGAGTGTATTTCAGTTTAGGTATAGTTTTTTGCCGGAGAGGTATTCTATCAAACTGCCTCCGCCTGTGCTTAAATAGGTAAAATCTTCCTCGGCGAAACCGAGTGCTGAAATTGCTGTTGCTATGTGTCCGCCTCCTACGAGAGAATTCGCTTTGCTGTCCACGACTAATTCAAGCAGTTTCTTTGTGCCGTATGAAAAGTTCTTTTCCTCAAATGCGCCTGCCGGACCCTTTATGATTATAGTCTTAGCTTCATCTATGTAAGCGCCAAAGAGCATAAGCGTTTTTCTGCCTATGTCTTTCACAATGAATGCGCCGGGCAATTTTTCCACAATAGCTTCGCGCCTCTTTTTACGCGCCTCAAAAGCAAGGTCTATCGGCATTACTATTTTTTCATTGAATTTTCTGTAGAGCTTTATTGCTCTTTCAATAAGCTTGCTGTAATTTTTTTTCAACCATACTGTCTTTGCGCCCAAGTCTATTCCTGTTGCCAAAAGTAGAAGCTCTCCGAATACACCGCACGCTAGAATGTAGTCGCATTTATTCTTCTTCAGTATATTTTCTGCGACTTCCAAATTCTCCTCAACTTTCATACCGCCAAGTATGTACACGACAGGCTTTTTCGGCGAATCAACAAATTTTTTCAGCGCTGAAAGCTCTCGCTCTAATAAAGGCCCTCTATAAGACGGCAGATACTTCTTAAAGCCAACAACAGAAGCATGAGCGCGGTGCGAAACGCTGAAAGCGTCATTCATAAATGCATCAACATGCTTGCTTAGAATTTTCACATACTTTGCATTCGGATTCTTAGTTTCTTCGTTAATCGTGCGAACATTTTCCAGCAAAAGAACTTCTCCGCTTTTCAAAGAGTCTATCGCATCAAGCGCTTTTTTGCCATACACAGATGGTATGTATTTAACACTCTTTCCGAGCATTTTAGAGAACGTCTTCGCATGCTGTTTCAACGGCAAAAAATCCTTGTCGCCCTTTCTGCCCTGATGCGAAAGCAATACAATAGAGTTGCCTTTAGCTAAAAGCCCTTTGACAGTGCCTGCGTGCAATTTCATTCTCCTGCTTGGAATTATTCTGCCTTTCACAACAGCGCAGTTGAAGTCAACGCGCAGTAGAATTTTCATGCTACATCTTCTCGGCTATGTATTTCAGTGTCTTTACAAGCTGAACAGCATAGCCGTACTCGTTGTCATACCAGCCGACAACTTTTGCAAAGTTTCCCTTTAGAACAACTGTAGATAGCGAGTCAATTATGCATGCGTGAGGGTCTTTTATAAAATCCGAAGACACAAGAGGCTCGTCTATCACGTCAAGCACACCTTTCAATTCCTTCCTTGACGCCTGCACAAAAGCACTGTTAATTTCCTCTTTTGTAACACTTTTCTTTAGAACAACAGTAAAGTCAAGTATGCTGACATCTGCGACAGGCACACGCAGGCTGAAGCCGTCTATTTTTCCTTTCAACTCCGGAAGTATCTGCACAGTTGCTATTGTAGCACCGGTTGTCGTAGGTATAATATTGAACGCAGACCTTGCTCTTCGCAAATCTTTAAGCGAATTGTCAAGCAAATTCTGCGTGCTCGTAAGCGCGTGCACTGTGGTCATCAAGCCTTTTTCTATGCCAAAAGCGTCATTGAGAACTTTCGCCATCGGAGCGAGGCAATTAGTTGTGCAACTCGCTGTTGAAACGACAAAATGTTTTTTGGGATCAAATTCCTTGTGATTAACGCCGTAGCAGAATGTCTTGTCAGACTGCACAGAAGGAGCGCTTATAATAACTCTTTTTGCTCCTGCTTTCAGATGCAATGCTGCGTGCTCTCTGTCTTCAAATAAGCCGGTGCTCTCAATAACTATATCTATGCCAAGACGCGCCCATGGGAGTTTTATTGGATCCCGCTCCATCAAAGAAAGTATTTTTTTGCCTGCAACTGTAAAATAGTCTTTGCCTATTGAAATCGGCTGGTCGTATTTACCGTAAACTGAATCGTACTTCAGCAGATGAACTTTATTTTTTACATCCGAAGTGCTGTTCACAGCTATTACATTCACGTTATTCTCAAGAAGCAGTTTAAGAAGAATTCTACCTATCCTGCCAAAGCCATTAATGGCTACCCGAACCATAACTTAAGTTAAGGCGTACAAATATTTAAGAGCAGTGGTAAATCATTCGCTGTCCAGAATATAACGAGTGTAAGAACCAAGTGCTAAACCGCCTGCTACCAAGAACGCACCTTTGGCTAAAGTTGCCACGCCAACAAGAAGATGCATCCACGATCTATTATCCGCACGAAAAAGAGCTTTTTCACGAGCAATATCTTTATCCATATAGGAAATAGATTTATCCTCCTTAATCGATTTCAGTTCTTTGTCAAAATCCTTTCTTTGTTCTCTATCGAAAGTAAACAAATATGTTATACTCTGTACTCCTGCGCTGGCCAATCCAATTAATGTTAGATAACTCCCCCATTCATTAGAAGCAGCTAAAAAGCCGGAAGAGAACTGAAAAAGTGCCAAACTTCCATTAAGTCTAGTTTCCCCCCATGGATTGACAACATCTTTAAGATAATCTTCTAATGCCACAAGAAAAATATGACTTATAATATATAAATAGTTAACTTCCAATAGAGACTACAATGAAAAAACTGCTTTTCGCCTGTCCAGGAATTCCAAGCACTATAAATGGCGATACAATAGAAGGCATTAAAGAAGTGAAAAAACTTGGACTTGACGCTATGGAGCTTGAATTCGCGCGAAGCGTGAATATAACTGAAGAAAAAGCACAGGAAGTAAAAGCAGTTGCGGAAGAGTATGGGATTGTTTTAACGTGCCACGGCCCCTACTTCATAAATCTAAATTCCGATGATAAGAGGAAGGTAGAGGGCAGTAAACAGCGAATGCTGAAAGCTTCAACTATAGCTGAAATGTGCGGAGCAAAGAGCATAGCGTTTCACATGGGATTTTATATGAACTCCCTGCCGGAGGAAACATTTCAGATGATAAAAAGAAATTTGCAGGATGTGATGGATAAACTACACGCAGGCGGAAACAATATAGTAGTAAGACCAGAAATTATGGGAAAGCACAGGCAGTTCGGAACAGTGGAAGAAGTGGTCCGCCTGTGCAAAGAGGTAAAGGGGATACTGCCATGCGTGGACTACGCGCATTTAGTAGCCAGAAGCAACGGCATCGTGAATAATTACCGCGAATTTTCAAACGTGCTTGGCTATATAAAAAAAGAGCTTGGAAATGAAACGATGAAAAATATGCACATACAAGTTGCTGGTGTTAATTATTCAGAAAAAGGAGGGGAGCTTAATCACCTTGAA
>CAYMQE010000043.1:0-2540 GCA_964392695.1 Candidatus Woesearchaeota archaeon
TGACTTGAATAACCCTTTCAAAGTTATAGTTAGACTAGATAATCCTATACTAGAGCCCAAAGAGGAATATGAAAAAGTTGGGCAGGTTGCAAATGTTGTCTTTTCATGCGGTGCGGTTGTCATCAATGGAGAGCTGTTTGTCTACTATGGCGGAGCTGACAAGGTTGTTGCTGTAGCCACAATCTCTTTAAACAAACTTATGAAAAAGCTAAAGGACACCATACCTTAAGATTTTAAAGCAGGCAGTTGCTCCAATTCATCATGCTCCCGTGACGCAGCCTGGATAGCGTGACAGTTTCCTAAACTGTAAGTCGTGGGTTCAAATCCCATCGGGGGCACATGGGTCTATAGTCACTTTGTGACGAAGACCCCCAATGGGCCTATCGTCACTTTGTGACGAAGACCCCTCCAAGGGCCTATAGTCTAACCTGGACAGAACGGGTGGCTTCGGACCACCATATCGGGGTTCAAATCCCCGTGGGCCCATTTTATTCTTTCTATGCGCACGACGAAGCTAGAACCAATCAACTTCTTTCCCGAGGCTTTCTTGTGCGAAGCATAAGAAAGGCTCTTCTAAATCCCCGTGGGCCCATTTTATTCTTTATTTATTAACGCCGAATATTTTTAAGCAAGAAATGGTAAATAATAAAACATGTGGCTTGAACTAAACGGCTATTTGCACAAAGAAAAAGGAATTCTAAGAAATGTGTTTCCCATCTCGTTTTCATTTTTCTTCTTATCGCTTGCATGGGCTATGGTGTTACCGATATTCGCAATCAGAATAAACGAGATAACAAATTCTGTGTTTATCACTGGTATAGTCTTTGCATTGTGGGGTATAGTCAGATTTCTACTGGATTTTCCTGTTGGAATTTTGTACGATGAGGTAAGTGCAAAGAAACTTATGGTCGCAAGTTCAGCCTTATACATTTTTATAGCTATAGGCTACTCAATGGTAGACACTGTATTTGAGCTTGTTACACTGCGCGTATTTCACGCTTTCTTGGGCTCGTTTCTATGGGTGGGCGCCTGGACAATTGTAAGAAAATTTGCAAAGAAGAAACACGTAGATGAAAATATCGGCTTCTTTTCAGGAGTGTATGGATTACCTATACTGGTAGGACCAATACTAGGATCGTTTCTGATAAAAACATTTTCATGGCAGTGGGTGTTCTATGCTGCATCCATTTCAATGTTTTTTATGTTCCTTATAATTTTATTCAAAGTTCCAGACAAAAAAATAACTGCCACAAAGAATCCAGCAGCACTGATAAAATCAGAGCTCAAGGCATTCAAAAATTTAGGAAAGATAGCTTTTACTATAACAACAACCCTAATTTTGCTATTTGTTATATCCTCAATGTTCGGCAGTTTCCTGCCTATACTACTAGAAGATAAATTTGACATAACACAAATAGGCTTTATTTTGTCAGCAAGTGTACTGCCTACGATATTGTTATCTGTGCCAGCAGGAAAATTCGCTGATATATATGGAGAAAAAAATATAGTGATTATAGGAATGATTATAGCAAGCCTCGGCTTCTTCATGTTCTCGCAAAGTACAGATTTTCTCGAGGTATTGACAGCCGTTTTCGTGTTAAACATAGGATATGCAATGGTCAGCCCTGTAATAAATTCCGTAATTGTAGAATGGACGACAAACAAAAATCTAGGTGGGTTTACAGGCTTGACTGAAGTCTTCAAAGACATTGGTCAGGTGATAGGGCCAATCTTAGGTGGTTTTATCCTAAATAGATTTGATGTAACAGTCATGATATACGTCTCTATACTCTTATCAATGATCATAATTGTGACTTTCTTAAAAATGTACAACGTAAATGCTTTAAAGCAGGCAAATAAGTAATTCCATGCAAGGGCCTGTGGTTTAACGGCAAAACGCCACGTTCGCATCGTGGAGATCCTGGGTTCAATTCCCAGCAGGTCCAATATCAATGTATAAAAAATGATTTGTTACTTTATCAAACACTTGTTAATTTGGAGTTATACAACACATTTTGAAAAAACGAAAGATTAATAAATAGACGATAAACCATTAATTTATGACAAAATATTGTAAAAAATGTGGACATGAACTGATAAGCGAACTAATATATAAAATGGAAGATAAAGGTTCATATTTAGAAAAAGTTTCAACTGGAGAATATAAGTATAGATGTCCAGAATGCGAAAATCTTACAAGGTATATGACATTTGATGAAGAAGCTGCGATAAGGGAGAGCAGAAAGAAAGACTCTGATTATGGAAACTATAAGATAACCGGCGGACCACGGGGATAAACTACATCTAACTAACAGGATACATAGTAATATTTTTGAATAGAGCTTAAATATCTTAAAGCTATGAACTGGACCTTTTTTCTTGGAGCAGCGTGGATGTTAGCACTTACTACTTGGTTGAATAACAAGGAATGGACTACGATAGTTACCAAAGCTTTAACAGATTTCTACTCGGGTAATCTATTAAAAAAGTTAAATAGAATTATACTTTATTTTACTGATTTTATATTATTACTTATTGGA
>CAYMQE010000043.1:2550-7145 GCA_964392695.1 Candidatus Woesearchaeota archaeon
AGAGTGGGTTACTATAGTAATTAAATTAATAGCAGACACTTATTCTGGGATATATCTCACAAAATGGTTTGGAGTAATAGGATTATATGTATTAGATTTTATTTTATTAATTATAGGACTAACTGCTTCTATTAGTCAAAGAACGGCATTTATAATTGGCTCTATATTCATGTTTTTAACAGATATACTATTGCGTGGAGAGCTAACACCATTAGACAAACAATTATTTGGAGATGTAAGAGGCCACATAGAACAAAAAATTGCTAAGAAGGCCTTAAGACTCCAACAAATAATAGTTCTCGTATCAACATTAATCTACCTCTTCATACTAAAATGAAAACAATTCTCGCGATACCAACAGCATCAGGAACTCTAGGCATGTACGATGATGTGAAAAATGCTCCAGAATTAGTTCTTAAGAATGTGGCGCATGATAAAATAGAATTTGAAGGCGACCACAAAAAGCTTCTAAAGAAAATTTACGAATTCGCACGGTCAAAAAAAGAAATCATAGCAGTCGGCGGAGACCACAGTATCAGCTACTCATTAATCAAGGCTTTTCTGGAAAAAGAAAAAAACGGCTTTGTTATAGTCTATGATGCGCACGCAGACATGGAAGTGGTGACAGACATTCCAACGCATGAAGACTGGCTCAAATTTTTAATAGAAGAAAAACTGCTTGACCCAAAAAGATTGTTAATGATTGGCGTCAGAAAGATAACAGTACGCGAAAGAGAATTTTTGAGAAAATATCAGATACGAATAACAAGAGACATAAAGGAAATTCCAGACGCACCAGTATACGCATCAATAGACGTAGATGTTTTGGACCCAAAGGAATGCAATGACTTCTATTACAAAGAAAAAAATGGCTTGACAGTTGAAGAGCTGTTCAATCAGATAAAAAAATTAAAAATACATTCTGCAGATATAGTTGAACTCTGCCCCAATCTTGGCTCAGGCAAAGGCATTAAAATAGCGAAAAAACTAGTAGAGACAATTGCCCCTGTGGTATAGTATGGTAAAAATATTTAAATTAGTTACGTACGTATGATACGTGAGAGTTTTACTAGATAAAAAATCAAGAAAAAAATTGTTTTTTTATCTAAAGGAAAACTATTCTGCCAAAAATTTTGTAGAATTAGCAAAAAATATGAAAATCCCATATAAAACATTGAAGAAATGGATGTATGCCGAAAATTATATGCCGAATAAAATAATACCAATAGGATTAAATTTAAAGGTAATTGATAAAAAACCTGATAATTGGGGTGCAATTAAAGGCGGAAAGCTAGGTGGTAGAAAAAGTGTCTTGTTATTTAAGAAAAAATTAGGAAAGGCGGGTTATTCTGAAATGATGCGTGCCAAGGGAAAGAGGGTTATTAATACTATATGGAAGAGATATGATAAAACAGAACTAATAAACAAAATAGTTACATCTAAAATAAAGCGTAGAGAATTACAAAGTAAAATATTAGAAAATAAATATAAATCATTTTTCATAAATAATAGAATAATAATAGATAATAGCAAGATACATTTCAGCAAAAATGATTTAAGAAAAAATATTATTATACCCAAACAAGTGGACGAGAAACTTGCAGAAGAGATTGGTATACATTTAGGAGACGGATGTTTACTAAAGAAAAAAAACTACTTCTCTGTAAAATGTGATATTAAAGAGGAAGAAAATTATGTAAAAAATTTTTTATTGCCACTCTATAAAAAGTTATACAACATTGACTTAAAATTAATAAAACGTTACAACGTCTGTGGTTTCGAAATATACTCCAAGGTTATTAGTGAATTCAAAAATAAAGTCATCAGATTACCTTATGGAAAGAAGATTCATAAAATAGAGGTACCAAAACTTATTCTTAATACAAGAGATAGAAGAGTGTATTCTGCATTGATTAGAGGGCTATTTGACACGGACGGTTGTATTTATATATCCCGCAGTAAATATCCGGTAATATCGATAACAATTAAGTCAGAGAAACTTATACAACAGGTATTTAACATGTTAAAAAAAATGGGTTTTATACCAACTAAAACCGAGTTTACAGTAATGTTAAATGGACCTACTATGTTAATTAAATGGATAAAAGAGATAGGTTCAAATAATCCAAAGAATATTGCCAGATTGGAAAAGGCGAGTAGTATAACCTGGATAGAATATGAGGTTGCGGACCTTAGGATCGGGGTTCAAATCCCCGCTCGCCTGTAAAAAAACATTTAAAATTTTGGCTCGAACGATAGTAGCGCCTCATACTGTACAGGGGTTATAGTCCCTTTAGACAGGGGAGATACATTATCTTCAATATTATTAATTAAAGTGCGTAAAGTAAATTCTACATCCTCTAAAGGTATCTTATTTTTAATGGCGAAGTTAACGCCAGTATCCCCTGGATAAGCTACGTAAAATTGTTTCCAATCTCCCTTATTTTTAACAATTAGAGGACGGTTGTACTGGTCTTTCAAGAAATTCCGATCAAATCGTATCAAAATATGCACATCGTTATCATCTGAAAAACATCTCATATTGTATCCAAAACTATATAGAAGTAGACTTAAATCAGATAATACCTTGCAACTATCAATATCCAATTCCTTGTACGCTACCACACGTGTAAGGTAAATTAGAGTAATTTAAAAAGATTTCGTCAATATTTCCAAATCTCATCTGATTTGTTCTCAAGTTTATTTACATATCTAGCTAAAGTAAACAACAAATCAGACAAACGGTTTAAATAAAGAATGCACTTCTTGTTCATGCTTTCCTTTGTGCTGAGATTCACAGTATAGCGTTCTACTCTTCGACAGACCGTTCTTGCGGTATGTAAATAAGCAGCCGCTGTAACACCAGAAGGCAAAATAAAATTATTCAGCCTTTCAAGTTTCTGGTCAAATTTTTCATTTGACTGTTCAATAAATTTTATAAGGCTTTCATCTATCTGCGGAGCATTCAATTTATCTCCTGTTTGTGAAGCTAAGTCAGCTCCAAGAATAAACAGCTGTTTTTGAATTCGTTCCAAAAGAGAATTTATCTCATCATCTTTTATGTAGCTTCGCGCAACGCCTATGACAGAATTAAGCTCGTCTACATTGCCGTATGCCTCAACGCGCGGAGAGTCTTTCATTACTCTTATACCGCCAAATAGGCTGGTTTCGCCTTTTTCTCCATCTAGCGCGTATTGCTTCATACAAAGCAGAGTTCCAATAAACCTTATAAAGTTTTGCGTTATAAAGCAAACTATGAGTGAAATTCCAAGGGCATCTGTAGGAAGATTAATGAAAGAAGTTGTAAAAAGACACAAAATAAAACGTATTTCCTCAGATGCTGTAGAAAAAATGTCGGATATACTGGAAGAGATAGGAATGGATATAACAAAATCATCTGTAAGACTGGCAAAGCATGCAAAGAGAAATACAGTAAACGAGACAGATGTAAAACTTTCATTGAAATAACAAATCCTTATTAATAGCAAAGTACCAGAGTTTAGTAAGGTGTGTGTAATTGGTAGAAAAAAAGAAACTTAGTTTATTCTTTCTCAGGGACAAGCCCTCTATGATGCTAGTTTATCTGCTAAATGATGACATAAAGAGATACGCTTCAATTCTGGCAAAAAAAGCTGACTGCACTTATTCGCATACTATACGTATATTACAAGAATTTGATAGATATGGACTTGTAACCTTAAAAAAATCAGGGCGTCAAAAAATGATAGCGCTTACAAAGAAAGGCAAAGATGTTGCAGTTAATTTAAGAAGCCTCATACACTCTTTAGATTGATGCTGATATGTCATCAAGAGTCTTAGAATATTCCATTACTCTTTCCACGGTAGGATCCAATAAAAAAGGCTTATAATGCCGTTGCATAAATTCTGTTATACTCATAAATTCTTTTATTCTATAACCTAAAGTGTATTTTTCTACAAGACCTATCTCTCTTAGACGTCTTACGTGCCTGCGTATATTTGGCATTGTAGCGCCTTTTCTGTCTTTCAATAAACTGAAGATTATTTCTATGCTCAACAACTGCTGTTTATTTTTAGCCCGTATGAATAGTTTCATAATATCCACAATTACATCCCTTGAATCGCCGGATTGTAGTATACCTAGACTCATGCAGAAACGTCTTATACAAGCATCCAAATCGCTCGGCGGTTTTTCAAATCTTCGCAGTGTTATCTCAGTTATGGGCACATCTTTGTAAACAGACATAATATTGTTATACTTATCACAATTTATAAAATGCTATGGAACTACAGTCTTCGCACACTTCGCTTCTGATAATAACTGTATTCCTCTTCAGCTTCTTTGTATTCCTCGGTGCATTCCAGCTCTACTATCAATATACGACATACAGGATCGGCAAAGGAGAAAATATAACCGCCACAGAAACTGACACAGTGCTGGACACACTCAAAAAAGTTCCTTCCTGGCTGATAATTGTGTATTTTGCAGCAATAGGGCTTGTAATAATGAAATTGCTCGGCAAAAAAAAGAATTCCAAAGCAAAAATAGCCGTTGATAAATTTGAATATAAATAGTTAATAATAAAAGAATTCGGGCTTCTTTTTCTCAATTTGGG
>CAYMQE010000044.1:0-6991 GCA_964392695.1 Candidatus Woesearchaeota archaeon
TGATTATAAGTGACCAGAATTAGACTTGATAACGACACTATAAAATATATTACCTTCTTTGAAGGTGTTACCAAAGCGCGCGTTAAAGACTGCATGCCCAACGGAGAGAAAGTAACTTTTGTTGTTCATGAAGGGCAAGCCGGCCTTGCTATTGGAAAGAACGGCGATAATGTAAAGCGGTTAAAGGTAAGAATAAACAAAGAAATAGAGATTATAGAGTACAGCGAAGATCCTGTCAGATTTGTAACAAATTTATTCAGGCCTGTTGAAATCAGGGATGCAAATATAATTAAAGACAACGACGGGAGAGAAATATTCCAAGCGACTGTATTAAAAAACAGAATTCTTGCGCACGCAAAGATGAGAAAAGCCAAGGAATTGATGACGAAATATTACAAATTCGCTAATATTGTGTTTTATTGAATATTAGCTTTGAGCAAAGAGTAAAATTGAAAACTTTAAATATATGTTGCCTAAATAGATTTATATGTTAACTATAATATTTGACTTTGATAATACTTTACATATTACCTTCTATAGAGTTAGAAAGTATTATCTTACTATAACTAAACACTTGAATGTTACTCCCATTTCTAAAAAAGAAATGATTTATAACAGTACTCTAAATCTTAAAGATATATTCTTAAAATATCATAACTTAAATTTAGATAATTATAATCTTCCTAAGCCAAAATCTACCGCAAATCATAAAAATGATAGATTATATGAATTTTTGTTAAAACTTTCTAAGAGTAATAAGTTAGGATGTTATTCTGCTAGAGACTTAGAAAGTCTTAAAAAGAAACTTGAACAATTGCAAATACTAAAATTTTTCGAACATTTTGAGGGCTGCACAAGTAACGAAACTAAATATGACATCAAAAATTTTAGTAAATTTTTGGCTTTATTTCCTGATAAAAATAATGTTATTTATGTAGGTGATATGATAGATGACTTTATTTTATCAAAAAATGCTAATGTAACTTTTTTCGGTATTCTAAATGGACTTAAGTCTAAAGAATATTTTTTAGATAATGGTGTTCCGCATGAGAGAATATTGAATGACTTATATGAATTGGGAGATAAACTTAATGAAAAATATTAGTGTATTTGGTTATGTGGAGAGGGATAATATGATTCTTTTAGTTAGACATAGATATGATGGAAACAAGTGGCATTTACCTGGTGGAAGTGTTGAAAAAGACGAGCAATTAGAGTCTGCTTTAAAACGAGAATTTATTGAAGAAACTGGAGCAGTTTTTGAACCAAAAAAACTAATTGCTGTTATATACACTCCTAAACTTTATTCTGTCTCCTATTTATATACTGGACAGATAGGTGATTATAAGCAATTAAGAAAGGTCAATAATGCAGAAATAATGGATGTTAAATTCTTTGATTTGAATAATCTTCCAGGTCTTATATCAGATTATGCAAGAAAACGTATAGCATTAGTTCATAATGGTGGTGTTAGTATTGTTGAATGGCGTTGAACCTACTAACTTGATTAAGACTTGGATTGATGAGGCATGTAATTTAACTTATAACGAGCCAGAACTTAATAACTCGAAAAATGACTTGAAACCAATTTTAGAGCAATTGAAAGAAGCTATCTTAGTACAATCCAATTTTGCTGTAGATGATGAGGATATTACTACTCCATTAACTATAAATTTGAAAGAGAAAAATAACATAAATGGTTTTGATTATTCGGTAGAAAGAAAAAATCAAGATCACAAAAAAGGAATAGTGTTGACTGTTATCTTACCAATAAAGAAACTTTCACCTTTTTGGTTCGATTCATATACTTCATTAATAAATGATCTTTTAAAAGTTTATAATTACTCTCCAAAATTATGCTTTATTTTTAATAATTCATCAGAAGAGGATTATACTAAAGTATGTGATTTTAGAGACAAATATGTCCCTTTTGATAATGACATTATCATTGTGAATGACCCTAAAATTAAACTTGCGCAAGCTATTTCCCTGGCATATTTAGATCAAAGTCATTATAACTATAATAAATTAGATATACTAAGTTTTTGGGATGATGAAGTTATTATAAACTCCCCACCGCTTTCACCGGTTATCAATAATGGATTTTTTAACTCAAACATAAATAAATTGTTTAATTATAGCGGACTTAAAGTTGTATCAGGCTATATGATTGACAGAAGAAATTTAAACTTTTTTCACAGTCTGACACAAGGAAATTCTTATTTTAGCAATTTGATGACAGATTTGCCACGTTTACATTGTGGTGCTGGCATGGTAATGCGTTGGACTGATTTTCCGAAAGAAGGTATTTGGGAAGATTCTATATTTGATGATAGACTTGCTAAGTATATACTATCTAAGTATACATATAGCAAATTAAAAAATGCAGATGTTTGGCCTGTTTCCGCAAATTTTGAATGTCAAGCTTTCCATCCGGCGGAGGAGAACATAGTTAGATGGACTACTAAATACTTGATGTATACCATTTCTTGGGATAATACTAATAAATTATTAGAGTATGAAAATCCAAGAATTCTTAGTTTATGGCGTGAACGTTTAAAATTACAGCGTGATTATGTTAGGGATAATGTTAAACTCGACTTATTTCCAAATTACTTAAGAGCTGTGGGTTATTTCTTTATGCAGAATTATTATACCATAATAAACAATGTAACCGACAAAGAGAATTTATACTATGATTATTTCAAGAAATTCAGACAAAGATTCTTACTATGAAATTTTATAATGTATTTGGTGAGATTATGGATTCTAAAATAAAATTGGAAAAAATTAACGGCCAGAAAGTAATTATAAAATATACAAAACATGATGTGTTATCAGAGATAGAATTTATTGATTTAGTCAGTAAATATGTTAGAGTTCCTAATGTTATATCTTATAATGATGAAACTAATCCACATATTGTTCTTGAATATATTTCTGGTTTAATACACTTTAGTAAAAGACCATTAGATTTATTTAGCATAGGAAAAATGGTAGCAAGAATTCATTCGATAAATACTAATGGTTTTGGACCTAGAACGTCCTATAAGACTGGAATTTATAATACATTTAATGAATTTTTGCAGTATAAAATAAATTACCTAAAACAAAAGGTTGATTCAAATTTAATACATATCCTAGAGAGTAGAATAATAAGTAAGGTTTATACTGGGAATTCTGTTTTAACACATAATGATTTGTATTCGAATATATTCTACGGCGAGAAAAATTTAGTATTAATAGACCCTCATACGTTTGTCTATACTTGCATACTAGAATGGGATATTGCCCAATTTTCTTCTGATTTCTTGGCGCACAATAAAAACTATATTCTTATAGATTTTTTTAAGGGTTATGGTAAAAAACTCAATCCCGAGAATTTCAATTTATGTTTTTGGATTAATTCTTTAATTAAAATAAATGTGTATAGAAATAAATATGATTTAAGGAAAAATTATGAGAATTTATTTCTTTTAGAGCAACCATATAACCTTATTTTTAATAACAATTAACTTTTTATTTGCCTATAAAACTTATTTTACTATGTTAATAGGAATTGCTGGACCAACCTCCTGTGGAAAGACTACTATAGCTCAATTGATTGAATCTGAATGCGATTCAGTTTTATCTATTTCGCTTGACAACTTCTTTAATGATAGAGCTACTTATCAGACTTATAAAAATTGGATTAATTGTGAATTGCCACAAAACTTAGACTTTGAGAGTTTGTATATTTCACTTAAAGAGTTAAAAATTGGAAATGAATTTACTATGCCTATTTATTCTCGCAGTGCTGGAAGAAGAATTGGAAAGAAGGTAATACACCCAAGAAAATTTAATTTAATTGAGGGATTTTTGTTATTTTATGAGAAGAGAATAAGGGAAATATTAGATATTAGAATATTTATTGATTTATCTAAGGAATTACAACTAGTAAGGCGTTTAAAAAGACAGCCTTCACTAGATATTACATACTTTAATGAAGTTATTGTACCATCATATAAACAATATATAGAGCCGACTAAAAAATATGCGCATTATATAGTAGATGGTAGTGGTTCCGTTGAAAAGGTTGGCAGGGATATTATGCAAATTTTGTCTTCTTTACAATCTGATTATAATGGGCTTTGAACAAAGAGTAAAGTAGTTTTTATGAAAAGCCAAGGAATTGATGACGAAATATTACAAATTCGCTAATATTGTGTTTTACTAAAAAATCTTTGCCAAACTTCATTTGCAGGTTTTATCCATTCTTTTTTTAATCTGTCAAATTCAATGCCTGACCAAATAACTAGCTCTGGCAAGGTATAGCTTCCATTATAATTAAAAACCGGAACTCTTGATTCCCAATAGCTTCTGAAAGCTTCATTTCGTGTTTCTTTCGTAGAAATCCCTTGTCCTTTTGATTCTTTGTATAACTCTCTTTCCATATAAGCTCTATCAACAACATAAGCCCTATCTTCTGGTTCTAATTTAAAACTTAAAAGTACAACTTCTTTATCTTTGCAAATATGATTTATAAGATATCCCAAAAGATTTGGAAATTCTGGATTTTCCAACCATGATTTTGGTTCAGCTTCTAATAAACCGTAAATTACTCCATCATAAGCTTCATCAGGCAATCCGTTTCCATACCCTAGTGTAATAAATCTTCTTCCTGGGACTAAACCGATATGGCCCCCTGTACCTTTTGTTTGCATAGATCTGTAGTCTCTTGGATTAGTATAATGATAGCCTTTGATTTTAGTTTCCATGTTTGCTCAAGGTGCTATGGAAAGCTAAACCTTTAAAAAGGTATCACCTGTTTAAAATGACCATGAGTAAGAAGCCAAGAGGTTTATTCGCAGCCAGGAAATTAATAGAGAGAAGAGGCAAATTTAGATTTAGCAGGAAGAATATGTATAGGCGATTGAGCGGACGATATAAGAAATACGATCCATTGGAAGGCGCTCCACAGGCAAAAGGTATTGTTCTAGCTAAAGTAAATGTAGATGTAAAACAGCCTCACAGCGGATTGAGAAAGTCTGTCAAGGTGCAGATAACCAAAAATAACAGAGTTGTTACTGCTCATCTTCCCGGTGAAGGAGCTGTCAAACATGTTGAAGAGCACGATCAAGTTACAATCAGAAGAGTCGGCGGACCACAAAGAGGTAGTATTGGCGATATGCCCGGAGTAAAATTTAGAGTGGACAAAGTGAGTGGTTTGTCGCTTGATGCTATATTAAAAGGAAAGAAACAGAAGCCTACGGGGTAGTTAAAAGATGGATGAAATTAAACTTTTCGGAAAATATTCAAGCAGTATTGAAGTGAAAGACCCTGGTCTTAAAAGATACATATGTGTTACTCCTAAAATTCTTCCAAGGACTGCGGGCAAGCAGGCCAGCAAAAGATTTGGAAAAGCAGATGTTCACATTATTGAAAGGTTGATAAATAAATTAGGAATTTCTGGACACAGAGGAAAGAAGCACAAAAGAACAAGTGGTGTAAATGTGGGAAAGACACAGCATGCAACCAAAATAATGCTTCAAGTAATGAGTGAAATAGAAAAGAAGACTAATAAAAATCCTGTTGAAGTGATTGTCAGGGCTGTGGAAAATTCTGCTCCTATGCAGGAGACTACCGTCATAGAATACGGTGGAATAAGGCATCCGCGATGCGTAGATGTAGCGCCGGAAAGAAGAGTTGATCTTTCCCTTAGGTGGATTACACAGGGAAGTTTTCAGAATGCTGTCAGTTCAAAGAAAGGTATAGTGAAATCTTTGGTTGACGAAATCATAACAGCTAGCAATAGTGATGTAAAATCTTTTTCAGTTGGCAAGCGCGTAGAAGTTGAACGACAGGCGCAGGCAAGCAGGTAATTAAAATGGCAAAAGAAGCAATGGTCGATAAAGTAAAGAGACTTATCGGAGATTCTAAGCACATTAGAAATATGTGCATTTGTGCGCACATAGACCACGGCAAGACAACACTTTCGGATTCTCTGCTTGCAGGAGCGGGTATGCTTTCTATGGAAAAAGCAGGAGAGATGAGGATTCTTGATGACAGTTTGGAGGAGCAACAAAGAGGCATTACAATTCACGGAGCAAATGTAAATATGGTGCACGAGGTGGATGGGCAGGAATTTTTGATTAATTTAATAGATACTCCGGGGCACGTTGACTTCGGAGGCGCTGTAACAAGAGCTATGCGCGCAGTTGATGGAGCGCTTGTTCTTGTTGACGCGGTTGAAGGTGCAATGCCGCAAACTGAAACAGTACTGCGACAGGCGTTGAGGGAGGATGTTAAACCTATACTTTTCATAAATAAAGTTGACAGGTTAATTCAAGAATTGAAATTCAAACCAGAAAATATGCAGGAGAGATTCGTAAGGATAATAGACAAAGTAAATTCATTGATAGCCATTTTTGCTCCGCCGGATTTCAAGAGAGAATGGCAGCTTAAAGTTGACGAGGGAAAAGTTGCTTTCGGAAGCGCTGTAGATAAATGGGCTTTGAGTGTTCCTATAATGAAAAAGACAGGAATAAATTTCAAGGATATATTTGACGCTTATGCAAAAGAAGGATTTGCGAAGGAAGAGGCTATAAAGGTGCTTCAGGAAAAAGCGCCTCTTCACGCCACAGTTCTTAATATGGTTGTAAGACACTTGCCAACTCCAACCGATGCGCAGAAATACAGGATACCTATACTTTGGAAGGGCGAATTGGATACAACAGTAGGAAAAGCTCTTCTTAGTGCAAATGCTAACGGTCCGTTAGTCTTTGGCGTTACTAAAGTAGAAGTAGACCCGCAGGCTGGAGAGCTGGCTATAGGCAGAGTCTTTTCTGGAACGCTTAAGAAAGGCATGGATATCACGCTTGTAAAAGCTATGAGCAATCAAAAACTTCAGCAGATGTATATATTCAAGGGAGACCACAAATTCTTGATTGAAGAGGTTCCGGCTGGCAATATTATTGGAATATCTGGATTAAAGGATGCTACAAGCGGAGAA
>CAYMQE010000045.1:0-4483 GCA_964392695.1 Candidatus Woesearchaeota archaeon
AACCTTGGAGATGGGATAAAGGGGTATATCTGATTTATAACAACGGTAAATTGAATATTTCTATCGAAGGCGAGTACACGCAACCAATTGAAGAAGAATTCATGCTAGAGGATAAGTTAAACAGCGAAGTTGCGAAATTTTTAGCTGGCAGACTGAACAAGAAGGAGCTGATTTCTGTACAGCACACAGTTAGAGAACTATACGATACTTTATAGCGTAGTTTCTTTTCCAGGGTTTTCTTTTGTAAAGAAAAGCCTAGCGGGACGTGGATTTGGGAACGCACCTTTCTTACACCAAGCTATGCAAGAAAGCTGCACCAAAGAACAGTTTGGTTTATAAATTATCGTGCGCATGACAGAAAATATTTTAGCGGGACGTGGATTTGAACCACGGACCTCAGGGTTATGAGCCCTGCGAGCACTCCAGGCTGCTCTACCCCGCTATAACTTAACGCACCTAACAAGCCTATTTAAGCGTTGTTCAGTTTGACTATTTTCATTAAATCGCCGAATTTCTTATTAAGCGATTTTTCTGTCGCTTTTGTCATGTCGCCGTTTGTCATGAAGATTACGGGCATTTTCTTTTCCGTTCCTTCAGTGTAAGCGAGCGAAAGGTCAGATTCATTTATTTTTTTCTTCAGGTGTATCTTCACGAAATAATTTTGCTGGATAGCGCCGTTGCTGAATTTGATTGTCATAGCTAACTCGCTTTTATTTTTCTGGCTCTTGTTCACTATTTCTGCATTCATACCTTTGAGCATTTTCTCTGCTGTTGCAAAAGCGTCTTCAGGCATTACCTCTTTTATAGTTACTTCCTTTACAGCCGGTTTTTCTTCCGGAACTATTACTTTTTCTGGAGTTTCTGCAACAATTCTCTTTTCTTCCTGCACTATTTCTCTCTTCTCAAAAAATCTTTCTTTTATTCTTTCTTCAGGCACTGAATAATAACGCCATACTATTTCTTCGCGCCCGCCGAGGCTTATTTTTGACGGCACGATAAAGTCCATGCAGCCTTTTATTATGAACCTATCCTGAACGCTCAGCGTGGAATCCATCATATATAACTGCTCTTTTATTCTGTTTACCAGCTTCTTTTCAAGAAATTCCAAGTGCTCAAATATTTTGGACTTTGCTGTTTCCTCCTGCTCTGGGAGATAATACAGCGGAGAACTTCCTATCCTCGCCATAGTGGATTTTATTGATGACGTTTTTACAATATCTGACAGGATAGCACTCGCCATAAACGTGTCCTTGTTTAAAGCCTGCCTCAACTGCACGGGCTGTGACGGTCCGTGTCTTTTTAGGAAGTCTATGATTATCGCGGTATAATTATTCATGTTAAGTTAGGGAAGGCAATCATTTAAATAAATTTCCAGTATAGTAAACGATGATGGATAAAGGGGTATTGTTTGCCATATTTCTGCTATTATTGCCTACTATAGTATACGCGCAAACCGAGAATGGATTAATTGGCTACTGGCGTTTTGATGGCAATGGAAATAATAGTATTGTCGGCGGACCGAATGCAACACTTGTTGGAAATGCTGTTTTTAATTCTGACAGCGGCAAACTTGGAGGCTATCTTTACATACCAACAACTAGTGATTATGCAAAAATACCTTACAATAGCGCTTTTGATTTGCCAACCTCTTGGACTATTGAATTTTGGTTCAGGCAAAGGTCCAACCAAAGCGCTCTTCAGAATTTAATCTATAAGGGAACACCAATAAACAATTATAACTTCTACATATACCGACAGCTATGGAATCAGTACAATTTCGGCCCGGTTATTGTAGGCTACACAGCAGTCAATACAGGGTACTGGAGTCAGACAAGCAATCCTAATCAACGATCTCATGGAGAATGGCATCATGTAGCTTATACCAGATATTCAAACGGAGCAGCTTACTACTTGGACGGCATTCTAACTCATTATCTAAATCTTACACAGTACCCAGAATATTCTGGTTCGGCGAAAACTCCTGCAAGCGATATAATCATCGGCGATTCAGCTATTGATACTGACATAGACAATCTTCGCATATACAATCGCGCATTGAGTTTCACAGAGGTATTGGAGAACGGCGGTTTCCCAACTACCTGTCCAACCTGTTCATCAGCGACAGAATGGGGTGCATGCAACTATAATTATCAATATAGGACGAATTACAAGTGTGACGTGTCAACCAGCTACCAATGCCAATCTTATTCAGAATCTCAAAGTTGCGTTTCTTCTAACCAAACTTCTTCAAATCAAACTACAACTAATCAGACGACTTCCAACCAGACTGCAACTAACCAAACTGCGAGTAATCAGACCTCTTCCAATCAAACTACAACTAATCAAACATCTTCTGGCACAACTGCCTCTAATATAACTTCAAATCAGACTGCAACTAATGAGACTGTTTCTAATCAGACAACATCAAATATAGTCACATGCAGTTCGCAGAGTGCGGTCATTTGTGAAGCGGGTGAAACATGCAGTGCCAGTTGGCTAGAGGTAAATGATACGACCCGATGCTGTTCTGGTGCATGTATAGCTGCAGAACAAGGAGAAGCACCTGTGTCATCTGCCTCTGCAGAATCTGAAGCGCCTATTGAATCTACATCTATTGAGTCGCCAGAACCAATTGAATGCAATGGCTGTACTTATCAGTTATCCTGTCTTCCTTATGGAACTAGATTAACTCAAAACGATAACGCAGTTTATTGCGATATATCAAAGGTTTTAGAGACGCAGAAAGCTGATGACCAATCATGCCAGAATAATTATGAATGTTTGAACAACTATTGCATTGATGGCACTTGTAAAAACTTGCAGAAACAGCTGGAAGAAGAACGCACTGTTGTAAAAGTATTAATTGAGTATATTAACAAAATATTTAATTTCTTTGGCAAATTCTTTGGCAAGAAATCTACTTGATTTTCTTCAGCCATATTATCCACAGAATAAGAATAATGAATATCAGGCCTTCGCGCCACAGAATAGTGTGCACAACATCTATGTATCCCTTTCCAAACCAAACAGCTGCCATTATCGTGCTGACCACCCTGGCTATATTTACGGCATAAATTATCGGAATACCCATTAACAGCCCATATAGTCTTTTTTTCATGGGCACTCTTGGGTAAGCAAATACAAGCCCGGCAAAAGCGAACATTGAGCGGTAGCCTGTGCATGCGCTGTCTATTGCTATGTCCGTCATAATTTCGTTGATTCTAAGCGCGGGTACAATGCGGGTGCCTATAGTTATGATATGAATTGCGGCTTCAACACCGAAAAGTCCGAGGAAGAATTGTATCTGTTCTGCTTCAATTGATTCTAGTGCGAATAAGTCAACATCAAAATACATTATTAGATAGATAGGAACCGCACTTACCAAAAATCTCAGAAGAAATTCCAGAATGAAAGCCATTTTCTTCTGCTGCGGTGTAAAGTTGCTGTACACTCTGCGAAGCGTATTCCGTGTTTTTACAATTAGATTAGCCATCTTTATACACCGTGTCAATTATTTTTCGTATAGCTTCGCTTTTTTTGTCGCCGAGATTTTTTATATTCTTTAATTCCTCCGCGCTGGCGTTGAATACATTTCTTACTGTCTTGAAATTCTTCAGCAATTCTTTTGCAAGCTTCGGTCCAACCATCGGCAGGCCTTCAACTAAAAATTCCTGCTGCTGCATTTCAGTAAACTTAGATTTTACACCGCGCAACGACACAGCTCGCTCATTTTCTTCCTGCTCTTTCTTTGCGATTGCGTAGATAATTCTGGCAGTTTCTTCCTGACTGTCTGATGCTATAACTGAAATACCATAGTCAACAGCTATTGAAGCTATCGCACCTCGTATTGCATTTGGGTGTATATTCCTGTAAGAGAATATGTCATTGTAATTCTCAATTATCATTATCGGGCGCTGGAACTGCTCTGACATGTCCTTCGCCTGCTGGAAAAGCCTGCGATCTACAAGAGAAGCAACAAAATCCTTGGCGTCTTTTCTTTCAACACAGACTCTTTCAGAGCAGATAAAATCTCCAACTTCAATTCTTTTCGATTCCACATTGCTTCCGAGTTCATATAGGGTGCGGGCTATTAAGGAGCGCGCCTCCCTGTCATCTGCTATAATTTTGATTTTATTTTGGCTCTCCGAATTCATTTATGCTCAACTGTTTTCCGTGTTCAATTTCATTTTTTATTTCATTCAGTGTGTTCACCATTTTTTTCTCTTTATGGTGAGCTATCCAATAGTAAGCTTCGTCTATACTTCCTTTTGTTACAAATGTAAATACTTTGCCTATATCCGTTCTGCCAACTCTTCCTCTGCGCTGTATGCTTCTGAGCGCAGATGGTATGGGCTCATAAAATACAGCAACATCTATCTTTGGTATATCAATGCCCTCCTCTCCTATTGATGTAGCTATCATCGTGTTGTATTTTCCGCCGGCGAATTCGTCTAAAATTTTTTTCTGCATCTTCTGCGTCTGT
>CAYMQE010000045.1:4509-4831 GCA_964392695.1 Candidatus Woesearchaeota archaeon
CCAGCATTACCGCAAGTTGTTTTGCATTATCACGATAATTTGAGAAGACTATCGCTTTTCTATTTTCGGCAATTTCCTGCTTCAACACTTCTCTTAATGCATTTCTTTTTGGATGTTCTGTCGTGCAGTTTTCTGAGAAGACTATAGCTCTATTGAAGTTTACATCTGTTAAAAGGGTTCTATTTGCCTTTACTTTTTGTCCAATTCTTATCTTTTTGAAATATTCTTTCAGCGCATCAATACCCTGCGTCTGCAGAAGCTCTATGCAGTGCACTGTTTTGACGCAGACTGCAGTTGTTGAAAGCCCAGTGAACACTTGTTC
>CAYMQE010000045.1:4841-6831 GCA_964392695.1 Candidatus Woesearchaeota archaeon
GGAGAGTGCTTTTTCTTATTCTGCCTAAATCCGCACTGTCAATAAGCCCAATTTCTTTTAGATTGCTTACATATCTTTTGAGGCACTCTTCAAGATTTTTCTTTATTATTTTCATCTCTTCCGGGAATTCCAGTTTAATTGTATGCATGGATTTTTTCTTGATATAGGGCGCAACTAATTTATTTGATTCGTCCATTATCTCAATTGCATTCAAGTTAAGGTTCCTGCACACATCCTCTATTTTTCCCTTTTCTGTTCCAGGGCTTGCTGTAAGTGCGAGTATTTTTGGATTGCTGCAATTTTTCGCATACGCACGAGCTATGAATACATAACAGTATTCTCCAACAGCTCTGTGAGCTTCATCAAATACTATAAGGGATATTGCGCTCAAATCTATGCTACCATTAATTATTCCGCTCTCAATTGTCTGTCCTGTAGCAAAAATAATTTTTGCGTTCGAGAATAATTCTTTTCGCTTCTCTTTTTCTGTTTCTCCTGTATAAACTATTGCATCTTCTTCACTGCTATTCGTGACTTTCAGAAAATTTGTGCGGTGTTGGATGCACAATGGCTTTGTTGGCGCCAAGAAAATAACTTTTCCGCCAATTTTTTCAAGCTGATAAACAGCCAAAGCGAACGCAACAAGCGTTTTTCCAAGCCCTGTTGGAAGAACGCAAAGAAGATTTTTTTCAGTAGATTTTGCAAGAAGCAATTCTTGATAAAGTCGAAGTTTTGCGTTTAATTTCATAGCTCCTTTAAAGAGGTTTACTATTAACAAAATTTGCGTATATACTAATAAGGCTGAATAAAAGGCTTAAAATTAGAGGCCCGAGAAGGAAGCCAGATGGTCCAAAAAAGCCAAGACCTCCCAAAACAGAAATTAAAATCAAAAATGGATGCACATGAACCCCTCCTTTTTTTATTAATCTCGGCCCTAATATATTGTCTATCAAGCCAACTACTGTAAGGCCCCACAAGAATAATCCGAATGCAGCTAGAAACTTATCCATCAGAGCCAAGTAAACTATAGCTGGCGTTATAACAAGAGCAACTCCAAGACCAGGTATTAGCGCTACTACCGATGTTATACTACCCCAAAGTGCAGGACTTGGCACACCGAATATTTTGAAACCTATTGCAGCAAGAATACCCTGAACTATTGCTATAATTAATGCTCCTTTCACAATTGAATTTATCGCCTTTTCCAATTTTGATAATATCTCTTCGTCATAAGAATCCGGCAATGGACTCATCGCAGTTACAGTTTTCACTATCTTCTTGCCGTCTTTGAGCAGGTAGTAAAATGCCATTAGACCTATAAACAGACTAAATATAAGTTGCAGAATTCCGGTAAATACACCGCTAAGATTCTGAATAAACCAGTTAAGCGCCTGCAGAATATAGCCCTCCAAATTTATCGGTACATTTGGTATGCTATTGGATATCTGCTTTTCCAAGCTTGTCAGCGTATCATTGAAAATGACACCATTATCACTTATGTATACGTAGAGTTTCATTGTTTCATTGAATATAAGAAGACTGAAATAAAGTATAGGTATGAGAACAACCAGCAGTGCGATAAATGTTACAACAATCGCTGCTGTATTCTCACTTTTGATTTTTTTTTGCACCTTTTTGTAAAGAGGGTTAAATATCACAACCAGCGCACTGACTATCGCAAGAAGGTTAAGAAATGGGGATAATATTAGAGCTGATAAACCTAGTGTAACTAACAATAAACTAGTCAAAAAGTATAACTGCTGTTTTCTATCCACCATGTGTATTGAACGAAATGGTAGAATTTAAAACTTTAACTATTTTGCAAAAGCGAGCAGGCAGCGAAACTTCGTTTCTGACCATGCTCTCGTTGTGCTCTGCCCTCGCGCCGCTACGTCTCCTACCTCCATGGAACAATTCTATAGAATTGTTCCATCCAACTTTTCCTCACTTATCACTTAGCACTCTTCGCAGATATTCCCCCGTAAAACTT
>CAYMQE010000046.1:0-6829 GCA_964392695.1 Candidatus Woesearchaeota archaeon
CTCACGATCCCTTTTAATCGGTGGACACCCGTACCTTTGGCTGCTGCTGCACAGCCCGGATAGAGAGAGCCGACATCGATGAAGCAAGCCCCGCCGTCGATTGGAGCTCTAGGGCGGGACGACTCTGTTATCCCCAGGGTAGCTTTTCCGTCACACGTGGGTCTCATAAATTGACATCACGTGATCGCTAGGCCATACTTTCGTAGCTGAATTACTCGTTGTGTGGAATTCAGTCAAGCCATCTTTTACCCTTACACTCTACTCAGGATTTCTAACCCCAATGGCGTACCACCCCAGTCAAACTGCCCATCAACCACTGTCCTTACAATTTACTTGTAAGTTAGTCTTATAGGTCACGAAGGACGGTGTTCCACTTTCGACTCAGGAATGTCTGACGACTTTCCGTCGACGTCTCCCGTCTACGCTGTACTTCACAACCCACAAAACAATAGCAGACTGCAGTAAAGCTCCTGGGGTCTTGGTGACCCGCTGGAGGTCTCTGGTCTTTACACCAGAATTGATGAGTTCACAGGACTCGAGTTGGGGACAATGGGATTCTAGTTACGCCATTCGCAAAGCCATCATTTAAATGGCAAGGCATTGCGCTTGCTTAAGAAGGTCATAGTTACCTCCGCCGTTAACCAGTCTTTTAACCAATTGAAATTAGTGTTCAGATACTGGCAGTGGGCAGGCGTCGGCGACTATACTCACCGTTACCGGCTTGCAGTCACCTATGTTTGTGTTAAACAGTCCGAATCCCCTGATGTGTTACCCCAGCTGAAGCATTCTTAGAATACTACTGCTGGGACTCCTTCTTCCGAAGGTACGAAGCTATTTTGTCGATTTCCCTCAACTTCGGTTTCTCCTAGACACCTTAGCCTACTCAGCTAGGGGCACCAGTATTGGTTCTGGGTACGATAATCATGAATTCTTTTCAACAGCTTTTCATGGACTTCAGGACTCAGCTCAATAATCCTTGCGAACTACTATTCTCAGTTTGCTCCGATTCTCCTCTCGATGAGACTCCTCGGACTTATACTGATTAAATGCGACGACAGTCGCACTAAGCCTATCCCAGAGTGTTACGTGTTGAACTTGTGTTGCCACGCGTATCACGATTGGGCTGGAATATTAACCAGCTTCCCTTTTGTGCATAACCTGTTAGGAGTGCACTTAGGATCGCCTAACCCTCAGCTGATAAACAGTGCTGAGGAACCCTTGCCCCTTCGGTGTTATGGATTCTCACCATAAATGTGCTACTACCGCCAAGATTCTCAATGCTGATCAGTCCATACAGACTCACGTCCGTACTTCTACCCAACCAGTACGCCTTCCTACCATTTCGTTGCCGAAATCTGAAGTCTCGGTATGTGATTTAGTCCCGTCCATTTTTTGTACATGAATTCTCGGTGGGTAAGCTGTTACGCTTTTATTATAGGGTGGCTGCTTCTGAGCCTACCTCCCCAATGTTTTTGAATTCACACCACATTTATCACTTAATCACAGTTTAGGGACCTTAACTCCAATTTGAGTTGTTCCCCTCTCGGCGACAGAGCTTACCCCTGCCGCCCGTCTCCCATCTTCTACGCTACATATGCATTCTGAGTTTGACTTGAAACCGAGGGATTTCTCCCCCTGCGTTTCTAATCAGTCTCTTTACCACATATGTCAGCTCAGATGAGGCTGGACTACGGCCCAATTCGGAAGGAACCAGGTATTCCCGTGCACGATTAGCATATCACTCCTATGCGCAGGTCTGAGGAACGTTTAGAACAGAACCCCTTCGGACCTCCACGCCTATTTTAGAGGCGCTTCATCCTGCCCGCGTATAGATCGCACGGCTTCGGGTGTCGCACCTGTGACTACGGGCGCTTATCGCACCCAGTCTCTCACCACACGAAGTGGATGCAGACTCTTTGCTTTCGCTTCGGCTCAACGGATTATCCGCCTTAGCCTCGCCACAGACGCGAACTCCTTGGCTCTTTATCCAAAAGGAACGCTGCAACTTTGATTGCTCTTTTAAGCCGCAGCTAACTATAACTGTTAAGTTTCAAGATCTTTTGAATAGCATATTTTGCTTTCTTTTCAGCTTTCCATCACTGTACTAATGCGCTATCGGTCTCGGAGCGTATTTAGGATTGGGAGTTAATGACTCCCGTCTTTTAAGAGGAATTCCGACCCCTTATACTCTGGAGCAAGCCTAAAACTTAAACTGCTTCATTCACGGGGCTTTCACCCATTATTGCACTGCGTTCCAGCAGACTTAAACTCGCAATTCAAGCTTAATGACTGTCCATACACCACATCTCTACTCAGTCGCCCGAGCAGATTCAGTTTGTCCTATTCTCTTTTTACTCGCCGTTACTCAGAGAATTACTATTGTTTTCTTTTCCTTCACCTACTAAGATGTTTCAATTCGGTGAGTGCCCATTTGCCGAAAGGCAAATTTGCAGATTTTATCTGCAAAGGATTCCCATTCAGGTACCTCGGGTTCGACGGTTACATGCACCTCGCCCGAGCTTTTCGCAGCTTGTCGCGCCCTTCTTCGGCTTCCGAGCCTAGCTATCCACCTAACAGCATCTTTTCCCTAAGGAGTGTCAGGTAATTTTTAGTTACCGCCTATGCACAACTTCATTGGTAAATGTGATTTACCTAAGTCTTCACACAACAATTAGCATAATTGCTGTGCTCATACAGAGTATAGCTTAATAGCTAAATATGAATCGATGAAAGAAATCATCAGGCGAAACGCCATCATCGATTTTTTAAATTATTGACATTCGTAGCTTTCTATTGCGAGTCTTACTTTATAAACATTTTGCAGTAACTTAGAATTCATGCATAATAATCATTAGGAGCTTCTCTTTCGCTTAGCACTTTAAACATCTCTTTTTTTTCTTCCTCTATTTTGTTGTGCCAGTAATCTCTCTGCATTTCAAACATATCCTCATCATGGACAATCATTGGCTGTCCATTTTTTACACTGATAAAATACTTGTAGCCTTCAAAGTGAGCTAAATTTTCAGCTTCTACAGTTTCTATATGCGTTTTTAAAAGCTCAGTTTTTTCATTCAGCACCGGGCTTAACCATGAGGGTCTAAGTACTTTATTATCAATTAGATTTATGTCGCCGAAAGTTGCCGGTTCAATAAAGTTGAAATATGCTTCGCCTGCGGTATTGAGCAATCCAAGATAATTCTCAAACAGGCGCGGGTCAGCAATTTCAAGCCTGTCAATAAGGTTAATCGCTATAGCTGCTATTTTTGGGGCGTTCTGCTCTGTAGAATCCAAGTCGAAACTGTTTAGCTCAAAAAATAAATTTTTTTGTTTATCCAAGAGTGTGCGTACTTTTTCGTTATATACATGTCCTGGCACTTCTAAATATTCTTCCATTAATAATTCCGCCGACGGCAGAATAAGCTCCATTTCGTCTTCAAATGACTCGTATTCTTCGCTCATTTTATAAAATGACATGTTGCGCTTAGCATTTAAGCATTTGGTTATGCAAGCGCTTCTAGCAAATATGCGTTAAAGTCTTGTGCAAATCTTTTCTGCTCTAGTTCAACTGCTTCTTTTGGCACAGCTATACGTATTCCGTTTTTTGTGCTTCTAAAAAATGCGTAATTGCCCTTTACAACTTCCAAATCTTCAAATAATGCTTCTAAAATGTCCAACTTTCTAGCTAAGATAGTTTCTTCTAAGCTTCCTTCTCTACAGAAGCTTTCACTTTTTATGTAATTCAGCAGGCCATAATAACTTTTCAGCCATTTATCTTCGTATTTAGTATCAATAATCTCAAATCTGTCTATGAAGCTGATTGCTGCGTATAGCTCTATATCCAAGTCAAATTTGTTTGTCTCCCTTATCTTTTCTTTTGTAGGCGCAAGGTAGTCTTTTTTAGAAATTTGAACGTATTCCATCTGGTATAAGTTATCTTCTGTATATTTGTAATACGGCACTAAACGTGTATAAGTGGCTATAATTAAATACTTTTGCGATAATTAAGAGTAAAAAAGTTAAATTATGACTATTTACGCATGAATTTAGCTTATTTCTTAACTTTGTCCTTTCCTGGCATTATCTTTCACCTCGTGTCTTTGTAAATATCTCAAGATAACTCTTGATTAGAAATTTTGGGGGAATATCTTTATCTTCCACTTTTTTATTCACTTACCTACAACCTAGAAATATCGGGATATAAATCTTTGCAACGAACAAAAAAATAAAAAAAGTTGAATGATTATTGGTGATTATAATTAATTACCTACCGCCTTTCTTCTTCTTCGCCGCCATGATTGTTCACCCCATTGCCATTGACAAATATCTCAAGATATCCCTTGATTAGAAATTTAGAAATTGTTGTAGCCTCCATTTCTTATTCTCTTATTTTAGAACGTCTGGAATTATAAATTTTATGCGAAAATGAAACAAAAAATAAAAATATAGATGGGGTGATTGTAGTAATTGTAGTTTTCAATTACCTTTTATTTTCTCTTCTTCTTCTTTGCTGCCATGGTTGTTCACCCCCGTGTTAATTAAGACTAAGTCTCAAGAAGTTCCTGAGTATAATTTTTTTTATCATTGTTTTGGTCATTTATTTTTATATTATTTATTACTCTATCATAAGTGGATGTATATTATAAACATTACTGCAATATAGAAGCTATTTTTTCAAAAATTTTTTTTATCAAATCAATTAATTTAGAAAAAAATGTTTCCAAGTTATAGTCTACAACATAAATTGTATCATTTACTATGATTATACTCTTGTTTTCTTCAATAAACTCTTCGTATTCTCTTTCAAACAGCGTGCTGTTCCAGTTGCCGGTGCCGAATTCATATTCCTTAAATATGTTCTGCGTGCTTCCATTAACAGATTTGTCAAGAATGAATCCTATCTTTTCAGTTATGTTCTCCTTGAATTCATATGATGCTACTTCCGGGTATTCGCTTAGCATTATGCTGTAGAAATTTGTTATAATACTAATGCCATACTTGTCAATTAACTCGTTTATGAAGTAGCCGCTGTATGCGTACGCGGTCTGGCTCACTGGATAGTTTCTGCACAGATTTTCATCCGGCGGAGCAACTTTCTCTATTGTAATGTTATCAACTATATTCCACTCTTTGATAAAGGAGAAACTGTTTCCGCAGTGCCTCCATGAATCTATTGTATTCTGCTGTATTTCTTTGAATTCTGTTATGTTATAGCCTAATTCCGACATCAAATAGTGGGAGACTGCGTCAGCCAGGCCCTCATTCCACCAGAAGCTGTATGAAAAAGAATCAAATGAATGAACCAGCTCATGCAGAAGAACTTGAAGCATTTTTTCGTTGCTCTCTGCTAATAATTTGCTCGCTATATTTATTTTACCCTCTCCTGTGTAGGTTCCTAACGTGTCGTTTGACTCTAATGTTTCATTTAAAGGCGTGAATCTCACAAAGAATTTTTCCTGTGGAGCAACTGCGCTGAAAATTTCCATCGCTCTGCCGAGCCTTTCATTTACTATAATCATCGTTTTGTATATGGTGTCGTTGTAGTCAGAAGGCGCTTCAATTGTGAAATTACCAAGTTTGAATGTTGTCAATTCAGAAGATTCTGTTGTTAGGTAGCGTATAGTCAGCTCCTCGCAGATTAAAGTTTCGTTTGTTATGTCGTAAATTATGGTCTGCCGTCCGCCTGGCGGCGCGTCTATCCTTTTTGGGTCTACACTTGTGAATATTATAATGGCGTCCTGCGGAAGCGTAAATTCATATCTTGTGTCTTTATCATTATTCTTGCCGTACAGGCAGGGATGAATATACTCTCTGACATTTTGGTATTTCAACGGTCTGTTTATCGGTACATAAGTTATGTTAAAGTAATAGTCAGTCTCAAAGTAAATCTCCTTCTCATTTGCTACAGCTACTAAATCGTACCTTTCTCCTGTTGTTAGATTGAATAGTATCTCCTTACTGTTGTCTCTTACTTTCAGGTTTTTGATATTCTTAGGCAGATACATGCTGCTTTCCCATCCGCCGACTGGAAAATAATACAATTCTTCGTCTATTCCTATGGACTGGCGTATCTCTACTGTTGTTTCATCTTCATTTATGAAGTGGTATTCTGCATAGTTGCTGCTGTATGGCTCTGCCAACGATGCTCCTAACAGCAAAAGAAAAATAATCAATCTTTTCATAGTGTTCAATAAGACATCTTGCTTTTTAATTTCTCTTGTTAATAAATGAGTTTGTCGTCTAAATCATTATAGATTTTTGACACGCTTTGGTATTCACTATCTAGTCTAAGAGCTACTTTTTCCAACGCTTCTGTTGCGAGGCAGAATGTTATGACTATGTAAGAAGCTTTGAGTATGGGACTTAATGGCAGATCATCTATGTAATCAGCTACTGCGCTTGCACCCAGCAGACCGATTAAACTGCTTGGTATCAAATATTTATTTTCAATCTTTTGGAGCTTTTTCTTTATTTTCACTGTCGAATCTCATGGACTCGTGGGGACTTGAACCCCAAACCTCAGCGATGCAAACGCTGCGCTCTGCCAGTTGAGCTACGAGCCCTCATGGAAATCTGTTCCGCTTTCAGTTAAAAATGTTTCGTGTTGTTTTGGAAATGTATTTATAGAACCTTCTTCATTATTCTACGAATATGAAGTATCCTAAAGCTAATACTCCAGAACCACTTGTCAAGGGTTATCATCCTAATTTAATCGCAGATGAAAAACCTTCAGGCATATTGAGAAAATTGGGGGGCCTTCTGCTCGTAGGAGCTTTTGGAGTAGGTATTGGCTATGGATTCGGGCCTCGTGACAATGATGACATTAATTATA
>CAYMQE010000047.1:0-6122 GCA_964392695.1 Candidatus Woesearchaeota archaeon
ACCGCATGATTCAGTTTCTATATTCATCAGCGGAGCTTGTAATAGAGCAAGTTTGGGGTGCAGCAAGAATCTAATGTTAGAAGACGGCGTCACTTATTCGGGCGACAGCAACTACAACAGCAATGGTATAACAATACCAACGCTTGCGGACAACAGATTAACAATAAATGGCGTAGAAAGTATAAAAATTATAGCAGCAGGTGGAACATATTACATCGCTGGAATGGATGCAGTCACGATAGCAAATGGAGAAACAAAAACTGTAACCCTTAACAATAGAGAAGTGTACTCAAACACTTTTGGGCAGGCATCTGTAAGAATTATTTCGTCATTAAGTGTCAGCGACGCACAAATACAAAAAATTATTGACACCTTCACAGGTTTAAATACAAAAATAAAGAATTTGCTTAATGTAGAACTAGCAACAAAATCACAGGAATTTTTTGTTAAAGCTTCGCTATTCAACGCTCCGCAGTCTGCTGCTTCCGCCCCAGATTATACTTACTACAACGAACCAGTAAATGCGCCGTTAGATACTATTATATGCCACGAGTCAACTCATGACTTAACTGCTGCTACAATAAGAAAAACAATAGCATATGGTAGCGTGATGGAAGAGGGATTTGCACAATCCTTTTGCTATTACTTGGGTTATGTAGACACACTAAAAATATGGCAGATGAACACAATAGCTGATAGATTTGCATCATGCCCTGCCAACTGCGAAGATATAAACACGTATTATTCAAGCTCTATAAGTAATCCAAAGAAATTAGCAAATGGCGGTGTAGAGTATCACTACAAAGGAGAATGCCTATACTGCTGGCTGTATAGAGACGGCTACCTAACGGATCAGTTCTTCCAGAGAATGTGGGGCAGTCCATGCGATGGAACTGGAGAAGAAGCACTATGCCTACTTAATTATTCTGCAAATGCTGATTTGAAAACATTTCTTGCTGGAAATTTCAGCGAATTCTCCTACTTAATCGCAGACTCTGACGGCGACGGCATAATAAACACAGCAGACAACTGCCCATACCATTCAAATGCAAACCAATTAGACTCTGACTCAGATAATGTAGGAGATGTGTGTGAAGGCGATGGAACATGCAAAGTAACAGTGGCAACAACCAAGAATTGCTACAAACCAGATGAAATAACATCTTATACAATGACAATCAATTCTGGTAGTGGCATGTCATGCGATATGTATCTATATCCAAATGCAATTTTAATCAACTACCCGGGCGCATGCGGATTTGGCGGCTATTTAATATTCGACTCATCAAACAGTATAAGAGGAAATCTAGCATACGGAGACTTTTATAGATTAAAAGTTAATGTAACAAAGAGCGGGGTATTATGCGACGTTGCGTACAGCAACAAATTCACTTATGCACAAAGCTGTTAGAATGAAATCAAACAAATTAAAAGAGTTGGTTAAAGCAGAAGCAAATACATTAGGCGGTATTATAGCAGGAAGAGCCATAGATTTAGTTACTCACGAGATGGGCCACGCTGGAGCTATATTGCTAACAGGAAATAAAATAATAGGCATTAAGATAGATATTATCTCTTCAAATGGATATGTACAAAGCAGTCCACCTTCAAATTTAGAAGATATAATAATCACTTCATCTGGGCCATTAGCAGGAATATCCTTTGGTTTGGCGAGTATTTATTTTGGTTTTAGAAAAAGAGATTTGCTACTTATAGGAATGGGAGTTGGCGCGGTGTACACAGAGATAAGTTATGCATTACAGAAGTTTGAAAATTCTGATTATTATCGTCTAACAGATTTAATAGGTGTGGATATAACTGCTGCCATGGCAGGAGCCACAACCATGACAAGCCTTTATACTGCTTACAAGGGCAATAAAGCTTACAAAAAAGGATTAGAGAAGCGCGTTTAAAATATCAACTACTTCATTCTGCCCGTATTCATAAATGTATTCAGCTAATTTCGGTCCACGGTCTTTGTTGAATAGCGCCTTGTAAACAGCTGGGAAAAATTCTTTCATTCCTTGTTTTTTCGCAAGATCAAATATAGCACTGACAAGCTGGTCTCGGGAATATTTTTTCTTCTCAAGCATATGCGCCAAGTCAGATACGATTTCTTTTTCCCTGTCATTCAATTGTACTTTCTGCGAAACAGAATATTTCAAAGACTCGGGCGCGTATTTTTCAAGCCAGACTTCAGCTCGGTCAAATAAATCACTTAGACGTTTTTCATCAGCCGCATTTTTCAAATTCACAAGCTTGTTTTTCACTAAATAGTCTGATGCCTTTTCTTTTGTCTTGTATGTCTGCAATGTATCAGCTATCAAGCGGAATGATGGTTGTATAGGAATTGATTTAGGCAGGTCAATAGCAGACATCTCATATACTCTCTTCATGTGAACGGTATCTCTCTCATTCACTTCCTCTTTGTCAAAATAGACGCGCTCGTGTTTGTAGAAGTCTTCATACTCTTTTATTGCATCAGCATCCATTGAAATAGCAAAGGGCATCAAAGGCTTTGTGCCGGCGAACATGTATCTGATAACTTCTGGAGTATAAACCTTCAAAACATCGCTTATACTGTAGACATTTCCAATGCTCTTGCTCATCTTCCCTGGCGGGCCGCCTTTGATTGACACAAATTCATACATAAAACCGTAAGGGGCGTTCCTGCTATAGACATTTTTAATTATCTGCTTGCCTGTATCATAAGAGCTTCCGGCTATAAAATGATCTTTGCCGCCTGGCTCAAAATCTTCTTCGTAATATGCCCAACGCATAGGCCAGTCAGTGCGCCACTTCAGTTTCACAATTCCTTTTTTTCTGAAGTCTATCTCATTCTCATTTCCGCACTTGCATTTATAAGACAAAGTGTATTCGCCATTGTACCTTGCTATTTTAGTAAAATCTTTGCCGCATTTTTCACAATAGACATTGGCAGGATACCACTCTTCCGACAATAGTTCTTTTCTGTATGGGTTCATTATATCCGCAATAATATTTTTCGCGCGGAGCGCTTCTCGTATGCCTTCAGCATAAATGCATTTTCTATATAGCTCAGCCTGATTCAGAAACTCGGGCTTGATGCCCATCTTTGCAACGTCTTCAATAACAGGGGTCATGAAATGCAAAGCATAATTCTTATGGCATCCGTATGGATCAATAGCATCCCAAACAGGCATTCCAATATAGTCTTCCATTTCCTTGCGTTTTTTCTCTGGAATGTTCTGCGGAATTTTTCTAAGCCGGTCAAAGCTGTCCCACGAATAAATGAATTTTACTTTTTTGCCCAAATCCTGAAGCGCTTCAACAACAAGGTTAACCGTGATAATCTCCCTGAAATTGCCTATATGCACAAGACCGCTTGGTGTTATTCCAGAAGCGCAGACGTACTTCTTTTTGTCGCCTGACAATTCAACCACTTTTCTAGCTTCTTTGTCAGCCCAGTACATAACAGCAAGTTTATCCAATTAATTGCACCTCTATCCTCTCAGAACCTTTACCAACATTCTTTCTTTTTAATTTTACTCTTCCTATTTCTAGAGTGTTTTTTACGTGGGTTCCACCGCACGGCATTCTCCACTGCTCGCATTTCCAGAAGCGTGATTCATCCTGCTCTTCCATTGTAATAAAGTGCTCTTCAGATAGAAATTTATTTACAGCATCTTCTATTTCTTTCAGCTTCTCATTTACATTAGCGTCTACAGCAAAGTCCATCCTGCCTTTGTCAACAGCTACATTGCTCCCAATGACTTTCGTCTCACCGTAAAATTTTGCGAATATAAAGTAGAGAACGTGGAGTGCACTGTGAGTGCGCATCAATTTATACCTTCTTTCCCAATCTATTGCGCCGTGAATTTCATCGCCTGCCTTTAAATTGTGGGATTTAAGAACATGAATTATTTTGCCGTCTGTTTCCTGAACATCTATTACATCAAAATTATTTATAGCGCCTGCATCATGCTCCTGTCCACCGCCAGTTGGATAAAAAAGCGTGGCATCCAAAATTACATTATTTACATCAACTTCAACAACTCTGGCGTTGAATTCCTTTTCATACGGCGCCTCGTAAAACAGCTTTTTTGCCATCGCATAGGACATAAATAGTGGAATTTATAAAGTAATGCGAAGTTTTTAGTGATTAGGAATGCCAAATTATGAATTAGTAACAGCTGTAATATTCTACCTATTGCTTGCAATTATTATATACATCAACAGAAAAAGATTTGAAGTTATTGACAAAATAGTACTGGCTTACAGAACGCAGGCACCTATAAAATTCATGGAAAAACTCGCAAAATACAAGAGATTTTGGAGGATATTCAGCACGATTTCCATCCCTATCAGCTTCTTCCTTATGGCATCTCTTCTATACACTCTTTTAGGGGCTACACTAGAGGTAATAATGAACAAAGACGCGCCAGCAGCTGTCGGGTTGATAATTCCCGGTGTTAAAGTACCTGGTTCGCCTGTTTTCCTGCCTTTCTGGTTCGGCATAATTTCAATAGCTATTCTCGCTGTTATTCACGAATTCGCGCATGGTATAGTTGCGCTGTCAGAGGGTATACCTATAAAATCCAGCGGTTTCGGTTTCCTTCTTGTACTGCCGGTTGCATTCGTAGAACCAGACGAAAAAATAGTTGCAGAAAAGTCAAAACTGTCAAGAATGAGGATGATAGCAGCAGGGCCTATGTCTAATATTTTTTTCGCTTTTATTTTAACTATAGTAGCGGGCTATACACTGGCGCCATTCCTGAATTCCATTATATTCCTTAATGGCATAAGCGTTGCCGAAGTGGCTCCAAATCTGCCGGCTGAAAAAGCGGGATTAACAGAGGGTTTAATTATTACCGGAATAAATGGGGTATCAACCCCAAATATAACTCATTTCGCCCAGACACTCAGAGGCTACAAACCAGGCGACGCAATAACTCTAAATTCAAAGGACAATGACTATGCTATTGAGCTTACAGGAGCACCGCAAAATACTAGTCTGCCTTATATGGGTGTCAGCTACAAGCAGAATTGGGAATATAAAGAAGAGGCAATTGCTTCCTATTCATTGCCTTTACTAAAGGTATTTTCGTGGTTCGGCGAACTTATCGGCTGGATAGTAAATCTGAATTTTGCAGTCGGAATGGTTAATTTATTGCCTGTATGGTTCGTTGACGGCGGACAGTTGTTAACAAACGGCATGGGCTATATAGTAAGGAAAAAGGAGACTCTAGTAAAAATACTAAACTCTATATTTTACCTCGCCCTATCATTACTATTAATTAATATATTATTGCCACTATATAGATGATCAACATGAAAAACGCAACTGCAAAGAAATCAATAGTTGACTTCGCTGATGTAAAAAATATGGTGCAGGAGATAGCAGGTCTACAAGGCTTCAAAATAGTAGAATTATTGGTCAAAAAAAAGAAGATAGACGAATTCAAAATAAGCAGCAGTCTAAAGCTTGAAGTTAATTTTGTAAGAAGTTTACTATATAAATTATACAGCAAGAAAATAGTAAGCTATAGCAAGGAGAGAGACCTGAAAAAAGGCTGGTGGATATACTCCTGGGAGATGCATCAAGAAAAGATAAAGGACCTTCTTATACTGGAAAGAACGAAAGAGCTTGACAAACTTGGAAAGACAAAACATGAGAAAGAAGGCGAACAAATGTATGTCTGCGTCCTATTCGCAGTAGCAGTAAATTTCTCCGTGGCGGCAGACCCAGAATTCAAGTGTTTCTCCTGTGGCGCCTTATTAAAGAACTTTGACAACACGCATGTAATGAACGAAATAGACGACAAAATAAGAAGAATAAACACAGAAATTGAGGAAATAAAGCTTCTAGTGGTGTAACAGCAAGGTTTTAAAACCGCCAATTTAGTATATTTAATAATGACAACCTTTGAGATTGTAAACAGCAAAGAGTTCAAATACGGAAGAAATAACTTCATAGAGATAAGCAGAAAAAAAGTCATAGACGAGAACAACACAAGTGACGAGATACCAGAATTCATACAGATAAGCAAGGGGTTCTACGACAAGGATGGCGGCAGGAGATACAAGAACGGCGTTGGAATACCAGATAATCCAGACGCCAAAGCGTTCCTTATTGAAACTCT
>CAYMQE010000047.1:6132-6669 GCA_964392695.1 Candidatus Woesearchaeota archaeon
GTTAAATCTAATGAAATTGATTAAGGGCGTAAAAATAAAGGACTTAAAAGTAATACCTGATGAACGCGGCTGGCTTATGGAAATTCTGCGTAATGATGACGAAATATTCAAAAAATTCGGCCAAGTCTATCTGACAACAGCTTATCCATCTGTTGTAAAGGCATGGCATTACCATAAAATTCAGACAGACAATTTCACATGCATAAAAGGAATGATGAAAGTTGCTCTATACGACAACAGAAAAGACTCGCTAACTTATGGAAAAATAAATGAGTTCTTCATAGGCGAGAAGAATCCGAAATTAATCAGTGTGCCTCCAGGTGTTTATCACGGCTTCAAAGCCATTGGCACTGATACCGCATTTTTCATAAGCATACCAGATGAGGCGTACAATAAAGATATACCGGATGAGTTCAGACTGGCGCCGGATGCAAAAGAAATTCCTTACGATTGGATAATAGATTCAACAAAAAAGAATGGGTGAACACATGAAAATACTTGTTACAGGAGGAGCGGGATTTATAGGAAGCCATTTTA
>CAYMQE010000048.1:0-4425 GCA_964392695.1 Candidatus Woesearchaeota archaeon
TAGCGGTCATGATCTTAGGGGAAACACCTGTTCCCATTCCGAACACAGAAGTTAAGCCCTTTGATGTTGCGCACGGTACTGTAGAAATACGGGAAATACGTAAACTGCTAACACTTCATATTTCTTCTAAATCGGGGTAGAATTTTCTAGTTCGCAGTTTTTGGTTATTCAAAGCAAACAGTCCTTCTAATGCGGATAAATTATCTTTACTAGCCAAACTTAGAGGGGTCCAATCCCCGACATAGAAGTCTTTAATAGCGTGTACATCCCTAGCAGCACCAACGACGCCGATATCAACATAGTCTCCATATAAAGTAAAAAGAATATTTTGTCCAAAAGGAACAGTTAAATTCAATGGCTTCACAATGTCATACAAACTGTCATTATCTCTATCAGTTATTCTATCTCCCATAATTGTACTTAAGTATTTACTATAATTATTTAATCCAGGAATATTGATAGTCAAAGCTGCAATTTTTTTAGTAGAATCATTGTTATTATCTAAATACATGGAATCCAAAGCCACTTTCCCGATAGTCATACTTTTAACATTACCATTTCCGCAGGAGAAACGCAGATCTAACAGCATAAAATAAACATCGCTTAAATCATCTATATCATCAAAATGCATCCCAAAACCAATGCCAAGTGTTTCGCCAAGCGTGCGATTATTATTCAATGGAACATTGTTATAAGGATATTTATCATAATCTGTGAAATTAAATAATCCAAAAGAAACATTGTATAGATGGGCATTCTCTTCAATTACGACAGCGTCCTCAAATGTGTTTAAATTCCATGCACTGCATTCATTGCCTACACCATCATCGTCTTTATCATTTTCTTCGTTTATCTTATGCGGATTATAATACGAAAAACCTATAGCTGCAAACAAGCCGCTAGATAATAAAATTGCGCTTCCTTTAGCTAGTTTTCCAAAGCTAATGCGCTTCTTATTTCCAGAATACTTAGAAAAGTCTAAGATCATTCTTATAAGTTAGAGAGATGGAGTGGTTAATAAACGTTATCATACTAAAGATATTTAAATAACAATGCAATTATACAGCTACCATGGATTTGGAAGAGAAAATAATTCCGCCGGATGCAAGAGAGTTTCTTACCTATCTTCACAACGAATTCGGTTATGTTCTAGAAAGATTGCGATATGACCGGCAAAGAAGAAAGAAGAAGCTGGACGCTGGAAAACTGCCTAATTTTTTATATAATCAAAGAAGCGTTGGAATCAGAGAAGATCCATTATGGCGTGTTGCACAAGCTCCTGTTGATTTGCAGATAAGATACGGCGAGATAACAGGGCCGGCAAGCGATAGAAAGGGATGCATCAATCGTGCAAATTCCGGAGCAGACACTACAATGGAAGACAGCGAAGATTCAGAATCCCCAACATGGAATAATATTCTTAATGGACAACAAAATCTTTATGATAGAGTAAGAGGCGACATTAGTTTTGATCATCCAACAAAGGGAAAGATAGGCTTGAAGGAAAAAGTCGCTACACTTATGTACAGACCGCGTGGTTTGCACTTAACAGAAAAGCATTTTGAAGTAGACGGAGCGCCAATGAGTGCGAGCCTTTTTGACGCCGGGCTTTTCCTTTATCATAACGCAGAAGAACTAATTAAAAAAGGAAGCGGACCCTACTTTTATCTTCCTAAAATGGAAAGCCACAAAGAAGCGGCATTATGGAGAAACGTGTTCAAAGAAAGTGAAGCATATCTTAACGTAAAGCCAAAATCAATCAAAGCAACGGCTCTCGTGGAAAATATACTTTTCTCTTTTGAAATTGAAGAATCGCTATATGAATTAAAAGATTACATTGTTGGATTAAACGCAGGAAGATGGGATTATATTGCAAGTTGCATAGCAAAATTAGGTAAACACTACCTATTTCCAGACAGAGATTTAATAACTATGACTGCGCCATTCATGCAAGCTTACACAGAATTATTAATAAGAACTTGTCTGAAACGTGGCGCACAACCAATAGGTGGCATGAGCGCATTAATTCCAAGCGGCAAAGATACAGATAAAGATGCGCTTGATAGAATAAGAAAAGATAAGATAAGAGAAGCTTCTGATGGGTCTATTGGCGCATGGATTGCGCATCCCGCTGTAGTTGAAACAGTTCGCAATCCTTTCATTGAAGCGCAGAAAAAGAGCTATTATCCTTTAGAGGCAGAAGAACTCCCACGCTATAGAGACCGACTTTTAAACTTTAAAGAAATCCAAAACTGGAAAATATCACGAGCAGGAGTAGAAAAAAACATCAATGTATCAATAGAATATTTACAAAATTGGTTCGCTGGCAGGGGAGCAGTCGGTATAAACAGCCTAATGGAAGATTTAGCTACTGTTGAAATTTCTCTGAGACAGCTAAACCAATGGGTTAACAACTCAAATGCTAAACTTGAAGACGGCGCCAAGATAGATGAAACGCTTATAGACAGAGTGATAGGAGCGCGAAATGACAAGGCTACAGGGTTAATCAAAAATCTGATAATGAATGGTTATGACAACTATTTAACTCTTCATGCATATCCTATGTTAGATTAAAGACCTATTTCAATAAACTTTCAATATCTTTAAACAATATATAAGCGCCCAATTCTCTAATAACCGCATATGATGTATCATAGTCTCCATGCTTTCTAGTGTGAAAACTCCACGAGAAATCATCCGCTAAATTGTCAAACGTTTTGAACATCTCCTCAGCAATATAAATAATGGTAGACGCTGGTCTTTCTCTAAGCGCGGGAAAATCCTCTAAGAGCTCTTTGTCAACAATTTCAGCTAGCCTCGCGCTATCATTCAAAGATTTTGATAATGCATTTATTCTTCTTCTATTTTTGTCTAGAAAAGATATTATTTTTTTGCTGAAATTATTGTATTCGTACGAGAAATAGTCTTTAAAACGCTCGGCAACAGTGGGAAATTCACTGAGATATTGCGATGTGTCATAAGCGTTCAAAGTAGTTAAATAGTCAACGACTGACCCATGAATTTTTTTAAAGAATTCGCCTTCCACAGCAAGATCCTCAAGATTTTCATAGAGGTTATTTCTATTAATTACATAATCATTTAGAGTTAATTGTTTTAATTCCCCTTTGCAAAGCATATCAGTAATCACCTGCTTGTCAAAACCTCTAATTTCATTTTCTTTCCAATATTTTTTTGTCAAAAGCCTGCTGGATACAACACTCTTAGTAGAATGAACTAAATTTTCAATATCATCAAAAAATGGATGAACATATCGTTCTAGTACTGTCAAAATTACATTGTCTCGCGGATTACCCTCTGCAAGTCTAACAAAAAAGTGCTTATAATCCTGAATTTTTGTAGTAAGCCAAGCGTGAGCAATATAGTCAACAGGATTCTCTGAAACATATATTAAATCTTGAACAAAATTTAACAGCGGAAGACTGCTAATTACCTGGCTTAAGCTAACCGTTTCCGCAGAAGTCAAATCATCCAGAGGGGACGGAAACTTAGTAGCTAATTTACTTTCCATTTTTTTAAAAAAATCTTTAGAAACAGTCTTGTAAACTCTGTTTAAACAGTTTAGAACATCGCTGTCATTCTCCATATTATTATTATAGCTGAAAGAAAGATTTCCCGCTTTCGGAAGATTGTCATTTAAAAATTTAATTCTATCTATAACGTCATTTTTAAGCTCAATATAGTTTTTCTCAACTTCAAAAAGCAAATCATCTGTCAAAGAAAAAAGCATTTTTTCCACATTTCTTCCATAATCTAAAAGTTCGCATTCTTTTTTCTCATAGTCTTTTTTGCTGCTAAATGATTTCACAAAAAAACCATTTTCACGCGGAGAATTCAGAATAAAAACAGCTTTCTCAAGCGATTCATAAGGGCTGGAAGACATCCATGGATAAAAGATAAGTTCTTCGCCCCGCTTTTCAAACTTCTTTCTTAGCTCGTTTTCTATACTCATAAGATAGGTAAAGTGCGACTTAAAGCTGAAATTTTCTTTTAAATCTTTTAACGATTCGTAAGAATTCCAAATCTGATGGTCAATTCGCCGGGGTTCCAGTAAAGTCGCGCCAAGTTCATTACACTCAATGATTTCTTCAAGCTTTAATTGCGCAAGATCCAGGTATTTCACCGCACTCAGAACCTTTTCTTTTTCATTCCATTTAACTGATTCCTTCCACGGCTTTATCCCGCTTAGAACATTCATTGCATTTGTCAATTTTTCAAAAATATTTGTTCTGAAACAAATAGGATCAATGTCTCTAACATAACTAAACAATTCAGATATTTTTTCTTTAATATCTTTTATAGAAATTTCATTACTCGCGCTTTTAACAAAAAGTTTTTCTGCAGAGAAAGTTTCACCATGCCAGTTAAGCACATTGCTACTTAAATAATTCATAAACTCATCCTTAA
>CAYMQE010000048.1:4435-6288 GCA_964392695.1 Candidatus Woesearchaeota archaeon
AAATGGCTCAATGGGCGCCCAGTTCAGGAGATTATCAGCTAGATAAGAATAGAGCTCGGCTTCTGCCTCGTCAACCAAGGCCGTAGCCTCAAGCCTTGAAAATCGCGTAGCTGTTTCACTATTAAAAAAATTTTTTAGGTAAACACCGCTTCTTTGAATCTCTGCAGTCTTTTCTTTATCAATATTTTCAAATCCTTTTGATAAATTAACTGAATATTCCAGATTTTCAAGCAAAATTTCTATACCTTCGAGCCCGGAAAATTCCTTCTTCAAATGCAGTAAATTGTTATATGTTTTTGTAAATTTGTCAACGCTTAAAAAATCCAAATCTATGCTAGTGTTCTGAAGATAAAGTTTTTCCTGATTGCCAACTCGCTCAAGAAACAAAATCGTGCCATCTCTAGATAAAAAATAATTCGGCATAGTCCCTTTTACATTAGAAGATATAATATCACCAATAGTGAAGCTCTCCCGGTTCCTAATTTTTTCAAGAGAATAATTAGCTATGCCAGCTAGCCAACTCTTATTATCAATTATATTTTTCAAAGCATCTTTTTGTTTGTAAATGAAATCTTTTGACGTCGAATAATATTGGTCCCACATTTGAAAGAGCTCCTCGCTAGCTGAAATAAAAGAATTGCTAGTTGACATTTTATACGCTATATCTGTAAAAAAACGGTCGTTAAACAGCGAATTGGCTTTTAAAACGACAGCATGATCTACACGACTTTTCAAAACATCGTCAATAAAAAGAGTTTCAGCATCATGATAACCCACAAAATCCGCCCACTTCAACGCCTTTACAGCTTCATGAGCTCGCCCATTAAAAGAAAAACTTTTTGGAAATGGTTCAACACCATTTATTAACAGCCTGGTAAGTCTGCTTCTAGCATTCGCATCTACTTTGATTGAATCAAGAAAGCTATTGTAAGCCCAAGCAGTAAGATATGCAAAAACATCGTGCTCTTCTGGCTTAAGCTCTAACGTCATTTTAAGAAAGGGTTGTAGAAGTCATAAATAAAGTTAACTATTCTAATTTTCTTTCAAGAAAGCTTCTCAAAAGCGCACCGTCAGCAATTATCTCCTGCCTAGAATTGTCGTGCAATAATGCGGGTGCAGTTATCTTCTCAGACACTGCAGCTTGTCCAAATTGATCTAAATACGCGCCCAAATCTGACTGCCTCAAATTCCCCGGATTTATATTTGTAATAGGAAGAATTGCACTTACTGGATTAAATAGAGTCATATTGAAAGTTTCGCCATTATAAACCTGCAAGTCTAATTTGTCAATAAGATAGCCGATATCCTGCGAATTATAATAGCTTCTTTGTTCACTCAGCGTTGTATTTACCGCTCTTGTCTCTCCAGATAAATTCGAACTTAAAAACAAGAATGAGGTATAATCAACACTATCCCCTGCAAAACTAAATGCGTGGCTTCCAGCACTTACACCATAAGTTATATTTAATCCTTCAAAAAACTGCTTTGTTTCCAACGGTTTAAAGTAAATCCACCCAGTAACAAAAGCGCCGGCTTTTATCACACCCTCAGTTACATTAAAGTCTTCGTTGAGAACTGTATCTGCAGCGTAAACCATTGGTCCGAACTCGCCTAAAAAATCGTTTACTTTCTTTTGGTCATACTCTGAATTGCCGCAGAACGATTTTCTAAGATCTACTAAAGCGTCAGTGACGGAATAATTTGCATATGCCACTTGATTTTCAAAAAAATACATGTAAGGCATAGGCAGGGATATATTTGCCGTTCTTTCAAAAGGCGTGTCGTCAAAATATTTATACACAACATCGCAAGGCTTAACAGGTTGCTCAATTTGTGTTGTAGTAGTCACAATA
>CAYMQE010000049.1:0-6033 GCA_964392695.1 Candidatus Woesearchaeota archaeon
ATTCATAGTCCTTTACAGTCTCTTTTTTTCCCTCTACTAAATTTACCCTTTTTTGCAAGTCAAACAAGTCATCAATTCTTTTGTTTATAGCGTTGATTTGCTCTTCCAACACTGCAATCTTCTTGTTCATATTCACAGGCTTTGTGGATTTAATTGCGCCTATTTCCTTCTCAATGTCGTCTATACTCCCAGAAAGCGTTTGCACAGTCTTTTTCAAGCTGTCAGATCCTTTTAGCAAGCCCATTGTATATAATTAGGTAATTGATAAATTATATACTTTTATGAACGACAGAGTTGACGTTTTGTTAAGGGACTCTATTAGCAAAATCTCCCTGCCAAAAATCGAATTTGTTTCCGCAGCTAAATCTTCTAAATATGACTCCAAAGAGGAATAAGCATTTACAACAGCGAGTTGTTCCTCTTCTGATAATGTTGGGTAAACTTCCATCAGAACAGTGTTGAACTGCTCCAAAGAATTGCTTAATTCATTAGCTGTAGTAAAAAGCCCGCTTTCTAGCACTGCTATTCCATTTACAGGGTTACTTCTTTGAGTAGATGAGTAGGCGTTTAATAATCCTTCAAATTTGCTGATATCTGCATTCATATTTGCCGCATCGTTTTCATATTTACCTTTAACAGTGCCACCAAGCTTCAAAGCCTGAGCTTGTTGAATCACGTCAATAAACAGAACAAAAAGTCCTAAAATGATTAAAATATTGAGTTTTTTCACAATAAATATCAGCTTTTGTTATTTATTTACTATCCGAAGTCAATGCTCCCGATAAAGTTAAAAAACGACAAAGAGACGTTATGAACTATGAATATGGACGATTTAATGACATTTTGCAAGTCTACGGGCTTTGTTTTTCCAGCTGATGAAATATATGGCGGATACGCAGGTTTTTGGACATATGGGCCTTTGGGCGTTGAATTAAAAAACAAAATCAAAGCGCTGTGGTGGAAGGAATTTGTGCAGTCGCGCGAAGATGTAGTTGGAATAGACGGTTCAATTATAACACACCCAAGAGTTTGGGAGGCAAGCGGACACGTTGGAGGCTTTGTTGATCCATTGGCTGTGTGCGGAAAATGCGGAGAGCGTTCGCGCGCAGATCATTTAGTTGAAGATAACTTAGAGATTCAAACAATGGGCATGTCTCCCGAGCAGTTGAGCATGCTGATAAAAAAGAACAAGATAAAATGCCCTAAGTGCAAATCTACTTTGAATGATGTTCAGGTATTTCATTTGATGTTCAAGACCAATGTTGGTCCTATTGAATCCAAAGAGAGTTTGGCGTATCTAAGACCAGAGACAGCGCAGAATATTTTCAGTTCGTGGAAGCCGGTGATTGACAGCACAAGGATAAAATTGCCAGTCGGAATCGGTCAGATAGGCAAGGCGTTTAGAAACGAGATAGCACCGAGAAATTTCATGTTTCGTTCGCGTGAATTTGAACAGATGGAAATAGAATTTTTTGTAGACCCTGACAAAAGAAATGAAGTTCCTGACGAATTAATTAAGGAAGTAAATGATGTAAAAATGAATGTGTTGAGCGAATCTGCACAGAAAGAGAATAAACAGTCTGTTGCTATAGCGTTGAAAGATTGTATCTCAAAAAGTGTAGTAAAGAACAAGTGGCAGGCGTATTGGATAGCTAAATATTACCAGTGGCTCTTATCGCTTGGCATCTCATCAAAGCGTCTTAGAATAAGACAGCACGTAAAAGAGGAATTATCTCATTATGCAGAGGATACCTGGGACATTGATTATCAGTTCCCATTCGGCTGGAAAGAATTAATGGGCAATGCGAACAGAGGGCAATTTGATTTGACACAGCATGAAAAATTCTCTGGCAAGGATTTGAAATATTTTGACGATGCTACAAAAAGAAAATTTATTCCTTATGTTGCTTCAGAGCCAAGCATAGGAGTTGACAGATTATTTTTAGCTCTTATATCAGATGCATATAGTGAAGAAATTGTTAATGATGCAAAAAGAGTGGTTTTGAAACTGGACAGAAGAATGGTTCCTTATGAAATTGGAGTTTTTCCTTTGGTGTCAAAGGGAGGGCTTCCTGAAAAGGCAAGAGAAGTATTCAACGCTCTGCGGAAGCAGTTTACTGTATTCTATGATGAATCCGGCTCAATTGGAAGAAGGTACAGAAGGCAGGATATGATAGGAACTCCTTTTGGAATAACTATAGACTTCCAGACTTTGGAAGATGGAATGGTTACAATACGCGATAGGGATACAATGGAGCAGAAAAGAGTAAAGATTTCTGAACTGGCTAAAGAGCTTTCAAAATAGACTCAAAAATACCTTCGCAATATTCTATATTAGCATCTTGTAGATCAACCGCGTGTTTTGAATAATACTTTCTGATTTCGTTTTGATAATTTGTGTGTATATCCAAGTGCGGACCAGCATATTTAGCTTCTTCAATCGCTGTAATATCCCAGTAAAAAGGTGGCATAGATTCTTTATCCCAAAACTCAATTATTGTGCATATTGCAGACTCCATCCAAAACCGCCTGATTTTTCTTTTGATATTTTCATCTCCTTTGTTGAAGGACAGCAAAATACAATAAGCCAAACTTTTTTCCCTTTTCGTTTCACTAATTAATTTTTCATAAAGCCATAATTCATCTTTAAGTATAACTTCCATATCATCAAATGCAGACGATTTGCCAAGTAGGAAATAGGTTTCTTTTTTATTTATGCCAGGGTATGGCGAGTATTCCGAAGGTTTATTGGTATTCTTAGTTGTGTGAAATATCCCTCTTACCTTGTCTTTTGTAATGTCTTGATAGTTGTCCAACAGAATTTTTCTAATGTTTTGTATCTCTACTGCTTTATCAGCGTCAAATTGCGCGATGTAGCTCTCTTGATTCAAAAGGTGTTCCATAACTTTTTTTGAATTCATTTCCTTTCCAAAATATTCCGGCTTAAGCCAGTAAAATCTTTCCATTGTGTAGGAGAAATATATTTAAGTAGATATATCTTCCCATTTCCCGTGAGAACTATTTACACTACGGCAATGTGCGATGGTTGTCTTTTCCTATTCTAGTAATTCATTTTTTAAAGGAGGTGAAATTCTATGGACGATTTGGAAAGTAAGGTAGTTAAAGTGGAAAAGAAGGAATTGACAGCGTACTTGCCTGAAGAAACAGCAATTGAACAGTACGGCAGAGTTATCGTAAAAGATAATAGAATACTAGTAATATATTGAAAAGAGACGAGTTTCACTCGGCTCTCCGATGCAAAACATCGTAGACTATTTAATAGCAAAAAACAAAGTGATAAACAATGAGCAATGATTTGCACCCATTAGAAGCAAAAGTTCTAAAGAGTTTGGCAGACTCCAGAGCGGGCGGAACTATAGAAGCTCTGTCAGACGCACTTAACATGAACAAGGACCAGCTAAGCAAAGGGTTGCAGATGCTTGTTGAAAGAAAATATGTTGATGAGAATGTAGTCTCTCAAAAAATAGTTGAGTTCAAGCAGAAAGGAAAGGAGGTAGTGGAAAAAGGTCTGCCTGAACGCAGATTATTTGTTTCAATAGCACAACCAACTTCTATACCCGAATTATTAAAGAAAAGTGGATTGACTCAGCAGGAGTTCAATATAGCACTTGGGATTTTGAAAGCAGGGAAAGTTATAGTTATAGACAAAGGCATTATATCAATAATAAATGAATTTTTGTCAGAGGAAGAAAAATTAATTGAGTGGCTCCAGAAAGATAATTCTGTTGAGAATATTCCTGAACGATTGCAGTTAACTTTAAAAGAATTAGTAGCGCGCGGACTTGTCGGCGTAGAGGAAAAACAAATTCGCACTTATGAGATAAACAAATACGGGTTGGCAGTTGCGAGCTACATGAAAGATGGCCCGGACGCGATAGACCAACTTAATTCAAAAATAATAATCAGCGGCGACTGGAAGAGTAAGAAATTCAGGAGCTACAATTTGAATGCAAAAGTTCCTGATTTGTATTCCGGAAAGAGACAGCCCTATATGAAATTCCTTGAACAGACTAAGGCGTGGCTTGTGTCCAGCGGTTTCACAGAAATGGAAGGCCCATTGGTTGAAACTTCTTTCTGGAACAGCGACGCTTTATTCATGCCTCAAAATCACCCGGCGCGCGGCATACATGACATATACTTTGTTAAGGGGCAAAAAGGAGGATATGTAGACAACAAAAAGGCATTTGAGCGTGTTGGGAATGTTCACGAAAATGTCTGGAAGACAAGCTTCTCTGCTGATATATCTTTGAGTCTTATTCTGCGTTCGCAGGGCACTGCTTTGAGCGCCAGAACATGCGCATCAGCTCCGAATATTCCTGGAAAATATTTTGCAATTGCAAGAGTGTTCCGACCAGACATTCTTGATGCAACGCATCTTGTTGAATTTAATCAGGCAGAGGGTATTATTTTAGGAAAGGAGCTGAACTTCAGAAATCTGCTTGGCGTGTTGAAAGATTACGCAATAAATGTTGCAGGAGCAGATGATGTTTGGTTCCGTCCAGGCTACTTCCCCTTCACAGAACCGAGCGTTGAAATGTTCGCCAAATTAGGCAATAAATGGCTTGAACTCGGCGGAGCAGGATTGTTCAGGCCTGAGGTTGTAAAGCCGTTGGTAGGCAGGGACGTGCAGGTTATAGCGTGGGGGCTTGGAATTGACAGAATGTTCATGATAAAAAATAAAATAAAAGATATACGCTACTTATTCGCGCAGGATATCCAGTGGTTGAGAGGTGCTAGATAATGCCAACAGTTGATATTGTGCCAAAAGAATTGGAAAGGCTGTCCGGACTTAAGATACCGCATGGCGAACGCGAACGCATGGAATTTTTTGAGTGCGTTAAAGGAGAGATAGAGGAATTCACAGCCGACGAATTAAAGCTTGCAATTGCAGATTCAAACAGGCTTGACATTTGGACAGTGGACGGGATTGCCCGCATTCTGAAAGCGCATCATAAAGGTGCAGTGGGAAAAATAAAGTTCAGAACGTCCAATTATAGCGTTAAAGTTGACAGTAGATTAAAAAATGTAAGGCCTTTCATTAGCATCGCTGTAGTTAAAGGCGTTAAGCTGTCAGATGAGATAATAAAACAATTGATGCAGCAGCAGAAAAGAATAGATGAAAATTACGGCAGAGGCAGAAAGCGAACAAGCATTGGATTGTATGACAGTAAGAAGATTGTTTACCCATTAAGTTACACACTTACAAAGCCAAGAGAGAATGCATTTATACCGCTTGACTTTGATAAAAAGATGACGCCGGAAGAAATAATCAAGGAGCATCCAACTGCCATCAAATACTCCGATTTGGTTTCAGTTGGAAAGCTGCCGATTTTGTTAGACCGAAAGAGAAAAGTCCTTTCAATGCCTCCGCTGATAAATTCAAATGATTTGGGAAAGATAACTGCAAAGACAAAAGATATTTTGATTGAAGTTACTGGAACTGACAAAATAGCAGTTGACAATGTTTTGAAAATAATGGCGCTTTCATTAACAGCGTACGGTGGAGTTGCTTACACAAATATTTCCACGCGCGAACCTATTGTTAAATTGGATTTGGAAAAAATCAACAAACTGTGCGGAATGAATTTCAAAATAAGTGAAGTAAAAATTCTTTTGCAAAAAGCGGGATACAGTGCTGACAGCAAACTGAATGTTAAAGTGCCATTCTACAGAACGGATATAATGAATGAGGTTGACGTGATTGAGGACATAATGATAAATTACGGCTATAATAAATTCGCGCCGGAGTATCCATCAATAGCAACACGAGGCGGGATTTCGCAATTAAATAAATTCTCCAACGAAATCAAGGAATTATGCGTCGGATTCGGCCTGCAGGAAGTTGCAAATTTTGTATTGACCAGCAAGACTACGCTTACAAAAGCAATGGATGCAGAAGATGGTGATATTGTGGAATTGGCGAATCCTATGTCAGAAACCTTCAACTGCCTGAGAACGTGGTTGCTACCTTCTGTACTGCAATTCTTGTCTGTAAATATTCACACGTCGTAT
>CAYMQE010000050.1:0-5857 GCA_964392695.1 Candidatus Woesearchaeota archaeon
ACCAAATCCCCAGGGCCCATTTTATTCTGCGCATCACGAAGCTAGAATCAATAACTTCTTTCCCGAGGATTTCTTGTGCGAAGCATAAGAAAGGCTCTTCCCAAATCTCCCCAGACCCATTTTCTTAACCTTTATTATTCAGTAAATTCTATTTTACTTAAATGAATAAAGGACTGCATCTAAAAGCAAAGAGAATAGACCTTGAAACAGGAACAATAAATATTGTAGTAATGAATGAGTATCAGGCGCTGGAAGAAGGTATAAATGCGGGAGACAGGGTGCGAATAGAAGTAGGAAATCACAAAATAAATGCCTTGGTAGACTTCGCAGAAACTATAGTGGAGGAAGGTGAGATAGGGCTATTTGAAGAGATTTACAGGAGATACAAGATAAAGGCAGGAACATTTGTGGAAGTATTTCAGGTTCCGAATCCGCTAAGTGTAGATTACATACGGAAAAAAATAGACGGCCAGCAACTGAACAGAGAGGAGATATATGAGATAATCAAGGATGTTGTGGCTAGCAAACTCAGCGAAATAGAGCTTAGCGCTTTTGTAACAGCATGCCAGATTCTTAATTTAACAGAAGAAGAAACATACTACTTAACAAAAGCTGTTGTTGAAACAGGGGATACACTACATCTAAAAAATAAAATTATAGCAGACAAGCATTCTCTCGGAGGAGTTGCTGGCAACAGAACTACTATGATAGTCGTACCGGTACTTGCATCGCTTGGAGTTACAATACCAAAAACATCATCGCGCTCAATAACAAGTCCTGCCGGAACAGCAGACACTATGGAAGTGCTGGCGGATGTTGAATTCTCTGCAAAAGAGCTTGAAGAGATAGTAAAAAAGACAGGAGGAGCAATAGCTTTCGGCGGAACCGTCAATCTTGCGGGCGCAGATGACAAACTGATTAAAGTACGACATCCACTGCATCTCGACCCTGTGGGACTGATGCTAGCTTCTATACTTGCAAAGAAAAAAGCTGTCGGTGCAACACACGTGCTGATTGACATACCTGTAGGTGAAGAAGCAAAAATAAAAAATATAGCAGAAGCTGAATCTTTAGGAAAATTATTTACTGACCTCGGAAAAAAATTGGATATGCACGTTGAGTGCATAATAACAGATGGCTCAATGCCAATAGGCAGAGGTATAGGACCATTATTGGAAGCAAGAGATGTCCTCATGGTGCTGAAACAACACCCAAACAGGTCAATGGATTTGGAAAAAAAAGCACTAAAGTTGTGCGAGATTATTTTAGAAATGATAGGCTATGCAAAAATTGGCGACGGATATGCTATGGCCTTAAATGCGCTGAAAAACGGCAAAGCTGATGAAAAAATGAAAGAGATAATCAAAGCGCAGGGAGGCAACCCAAAAATAAATATAAATGACCTGAAAGTAGAGGGCATGTCCTACCTCGTCAGAACGGATAAAGAAGGCGCTGTAAAAAAAATAAGCAATAGGGCAGTGATAAATATAGCACGCGCTGCTGGAGCTCCTGCTGTTAAAGACAGCGGTGTATATTTAGTGAAAAATATAGGAGAACGCGTAGCAAAGGGAGACATTTTATTCGCAATATATTCAAAGAATAAAGAGAAGCTTGGAAGATGCATAGAAATGGCGGATAAGAATAATCCCTATTCTATTCGATAATTATAGCAGGTTTTCTTGGCATTGCGTTTTTCGCCTTTTCATGCTTTGATTTTGATTCTTGCTCTATTTTTATTTTGCAATCAAACTCTTTTTCAATGAATTTTTTAGAATTCTCAAGCAACTCTTCCTCGTTTTTCTTTGAAATAGTAACAACAGGAACTTTTGAAGGATCTTTCACCAACATTGGAACTATCTTTGACGCCTGCTCTTTGTTGGCGCTTGCCTCAATTGCTTTCTTTATAATTTCCTTGTCTTTGCCATCCAATAATTTCCTTACAATACTAATCAACTTGTATTTCCAATCGTCGGCGACGACTAAAATTATTCTCTTAGGCCTTCTATTCACTATAGTAATTATTCTTCTTATATCAGAGATAACGTCTGACTCAAACTGGTATAATGACTCAATCTCACTGTTTATTAATTTTCTGTCAACTGCAGTGAAATTCTTTTCGTGCACAAATCCCTTTTCTCCCAAAGAGTACCACAACTGCTGCGAAAAGAACGGCGCAAAACAGGACATAAATTTCGCAATAAAATCTGTGAAATTCTCAAATATTTCTTTGCTCACCTCTTTCGTATGTCTCCTATAAAATTCATAATCATTAACTAAATTATAGAACCCATATAATAGCGCAGAACGCGTCTCCATTCTATTCATGTGTTCTGATGCTCTCAATATATTGCTCATCAAACGGCTCATGAACCAGCTGTCAATTGGTCTTCTATCAATTTTCTTTGCTTTTTTCTTATCCGCATTGATTATCTTCTGCAGATTCATCAAATTTTTCTTCCAAGCGTTGATTCCAACAACAAAGAAGTTTGGATCTGCCAACCCTTCGGCGCTGTCCATTATGACTAATCTCGCAATGTCAGCGCTGTATTTTTCAACGCCTTCTTTAAGCGTGATAAAATTGCCTTTGCTCTTGCTCATCTTCTCGCCTTCAACTTTCAGCATTCCATTTGCGCTTATCGCTTTAGGCCAGTATTTTTTGTCGCTCCATACAGCAACGTGATGGAAAATGTAGAAGGTAAGATGATTTGGCACCAGCTCTTTGGCGCTTCCGCGCATGTCAACGCCGTAATAATATTCAAATTCGGAGCGCATTTCTTCCAACGCTTTCTTCGGTATAGTTGTCTTTGGCATTTTCTCTTTCAAGAATATATAGTCAAAAACGCTTGGTGTTAATTGTGCGGGCTTTATTTTATATTTATTTATCGCATTTTTGATTGTGTAAAATGCCATATAAATCGTGCTGTCAGACAAAGTTTCAACTATCCACTCCTTATCCCATGGCAGTGGTGTGCCAAGCCCGGATTTTCTTGCGCATGCTTTTTCTTTCAGCCAGTTTATAGTCGCTTCAAATTGTGTTCTTGCTTCGTCGGGTATTATAGACATTTTAGCAAGGTGTTCTCTTACCTTTTCCTTCCAGCGCGCATCTCCAAAATTGAGGAACCACTGATTCTCAAGAGTTTTTACAATACACGAGGTGGAACATCTGCAGACTACAGGTCCACTTAATTCATACATAATTCCAGCTTCGCCTGTTTTGAGCAACTCTTCCTTCACCCTTTCCTTTGCTTCGCTGACCGGCATGCCCGCATATTTTCCGCAGTTGCTGTTCATTATTCCCGTATGAAAGCCAACTTTATACACTTCACTTGTCGCCTGCTCTAATTTTTCCTTGTCATTCTGATTTGCTATGCTTAATTTATCGCAGACAGACTTTGCTGTAAAATCCCCGTATTGTTTTGTGTTTATAATTTTCACGGGTTCTATATTTGAATTCAAATCTCTCAGCGTGATATAATCATAAGGCGAATCGCTCGGAACACTCGTTACAATGCCAGTGCCTATATCAGTATCTACAAATCTAGCAGGAAGAATTAGAATTTCTTTGTGTATCATAGGAGCTATTGCTTTTTGATTTACTAATTCAGAGCCTTTGATTTTTGAAATAATTTCTACTTTGAACAACTGATCCTTTAGCTTCTGCGCACATTCCTCGCTTATTATCCAAGTCTCATCGTTGACTTTTGCTTTTACATAGTCAACATCAGTGCGCACCCATAAATTAGTCTGGCCGAATACAGTTTCTGGCCTTAATGTTGCGGCTATTATGAACTCGCCGCCGAATTTGAATTTCAATAAAGTGTACTCAACAGGGTACTCACCCTCGCCTTTCAATCTGTCATGATCGCCGGTGGGACTCTTATCATGCGGGCAATAAACAACGGGATGCGTGCCTTGGATAACATAACCTTTTTCTTTCAGGCGCAAATACTGCCAGGTAACAAATTGATTGAAGTCTGGATCAATAGTCGCGAATTTTCTTCTCAAATCAACACTTATGCCAAAATTCTGCACGTCTTCTGTTATCCTCTTCTGCCAGTATCTTGCTATGTAAACAGGATTATGAAATTTCTTCAAATCGCTTTTTTTTACACCGGATAATTCAAGCGCCCGTATCTGGGCTTCATCGCCTTTTTTAAGTCGTTCGGCAACGCCTAGTATAGGTTCGCCGGTTGCGTGGAACGCAAATGGGAATAGCACATTATAATTCTGAAGTCTCTTGAACCTCGCAAGAACATCATGCCTTGCCAATGTGTAGCCATGTCCTAAGTGGAGCGCACCGTTTACGTATGGAAATGGGAAAGCTATGAAGAATTTTTTTCTCCCGTCAGGATCGGACTCATAGCTTTTTTGGCTAATCTTCTTTTTCCATTTTTTCTCGTTTTTTATGAAATAGTCATCAGACACATTATTCACCACTCAAAACTCATTTTTAAAGTTAGAGTAGAAGAAAACGAAGAGCGATAAGACTGAAGAAGATTATACCGCTTCCGAGCAAAAAGCCTTTTGTCATGATAGTTCCGTAAAATTGGCGGATTTATAAAGCTAACCCCTACATTTAAAAATACACAAATTTAACCTTTCTATTGCGGGTCCGTAGCGCAGCCTGGATAGCGCGGCAGACTTCTAATCTGTAGGTCGCGGGTTCAAATCCCGTCGGGCCCATTTTTTATGTAGCGCACTAAACAAGATCTTCTAGAGGCATATCATTCTGATATTTTACTTCTGGTGGCATGCCTTCCTTAACCAGCACAATCTCATTATTCATCTCTAATTTGTAGATACCATCTTTTTTCGTAATTTTTGCAATTGAAGGGTTGAGACTAACATCATACAGCAAATCTTCTATCATACTTTTTACCTTTGAAAAATAGTCTGGCCGGGCGCATGTGATTTGTTCTATAAGACACATATCAAATTCTATGTTCTGAAGAAGCTCGTTTAAATCTTGTATTACATTTTGAAACTCTTTTATTAAATCTGGAGGCAGTAGACTGCTAATAGTTTCCTTTAACAAAATATCATGTTTTTGCAGATAGTATATATTTCTTCCTCCGAATTCTGGTTTAAACGCATAGTTCACAAGTTCGCGGATTGCATCGTAAAGAGTAGCTTCATTCATAATAATAAATAATCTATTCAAGATTTATAAAGGCTGATGGTGTGGATATGAACCATGGAAAAAGGAGTAGTTATAGAAGCAACAGAAAATGGGCCTTATTTAATTAAGGTGGAAAAAGAAGTAAGAACAGCTCTTTGCAGGTGTGGAAACTCAAAAAACAAACCATATTGCGATGGAATGCACGCAAAGACAGGCTTCAAAGCCAACAAAGCTGAAATTAAGATTTAGTGTCCAAAGTTATTTAAACGACCTCAACCGTAGCAATAATTGTTAATGTCTCTAGTCCTACAAGTACCCGGGAGTATGCCATTAGAACGCCAAATAATTTACAATGGTGTAAGATATATAATGAATTGCACGCCACCACTAGAAGTTATCTCAAAGGAGAATAATTCCTCCTCGTTCATAGAAGCGGTTGGTGTATGGCAAAGTAGCATTAACAACTATCTAACCATAGGCAGGATAGACAAAGAAAGAATTGTAGCTATGGAAGTTCACGGGAAAAAAACATCTATTGTTGATATACTAGAATTAGACAATGATTTAATTGAAGCTACAATAACATATTTGAAATCTGTAGGCCTGAATGGTTTTGCAGAGAATATAGACGATCAATATTATGGCTTCGCAATGGACGGTCTTGGAGTCTCAATAAAAGATTTGTGTTAAATGGTTCTAGCTTCGTCGTGCGCTACATTGCCCCCGCTGGGATCTGGG
>CAYMQE010000051.1:0-5842 GCA_964392695.1 Candidatus Woesearchaeota archaeon
CCGTCAAAAGAAGCTGTAGACAAGCACATGATGATAAGCAGTGACTTGATTACTCTGTCTGAAGAGACGATGAATCATAAGATATGCTACAATTTAGAGCAGGCGGTTGTTTCAAGCGCTCAGGCTGTGTTGATGGAACTTGGCTATCGTCCGCCGGTGCCAAAGGAGACAGCTGACTTCCTTGAGGAATATCTAGTAAAAGAGCACAAGCTCCTGGATCCTAAATATATCACTATAGCGAGAAATATGGTGAAGACGTACAAAGATATTGAGCACAAGGAGAAGAAAGAATTCACAGGCGAAGAATACGACAAATTCAGAAAGGAAGTGTCGGACTTCGTTGAAGAGATGAGTAAGATTCTTAAGAAGATTAGAAAGGAAAAAGGCGAGAGCGGGCTTTACGAAATAAACGAAAAGAAGGAAGAGTCGAAAAGAAAAACCCGTGAATCAATAGTTGAGGACAAGGAAGAGACAGCTGATGAGAAAGCGCAGGAATTGATTGAAAAAGGTTTAGGACAACGATAAGAGAAAGTTTATATATCAATTGATATATTACATTGTTATGCAAGAGCAAGTACTAAACAATTCATTTGTAAGGTCGCCGACACTATCTACAGTGACAATGGTGGAAAAAACAGTTGATGAATATAGCGGTGAGTTTAACAAAACAAAATTGTGGAAAAAGTTACCAAAAAGGGTAATGTGGCAGACTTATCTGGTTATTTTGAATTACCTTCAAGAAATTAATAAGATTGTTATAGATAAAACTGGCAAAATTGTGTATATCTGGAATCCTGAATTGGCAAGGAAGTTAAGGCAAAGAGCAGAGATAAATGATAAAATCATCTAAAGTTGTTTTTATTTCTGACGAGCTGGAAAATGATTTTAATTCACTGCCTGATGATGATTTTGTTAAGAAATCTATAATAAAAGCAGTTGAAGACTTAAAGTGTAATGCATTTGCAGGAATACATATTTCAAAACGATTAATACCAGATGAGTACATTAAAGAGTTTGGGATAAAAAATCTTTGGAAATATAATATGCCAAAAGGCTGGAGATTGTTATACACTATTGCAAGCGACAATGAAGTTGAATTGCTTTCCGCCATCTTGGAATGGTTTGATCATAAAAATTATGAGAAAAGATTTAAGTATTAAACAGGAATTGATTGAGAAAGGATTAGGCCAGCGTTGAACACTATGCCAAATTTTGACGAAAAATCATTGGAATTGCATAGAAAGAAAAACGGAAAGCTTGAGATAAAATCCAAAGTGCCTCTTGCAACAAAAGAAGATCTTGCTATTGCGTATACTCCTGGAGTAGCTGCTGTTTCCCGACTTCTTTCTAACGATAAAAATGCCAGTTTTGAGTACACAATAAAGGGAAACAGCGTTTGCATTTTGTCAGATGGCTCAAGAGTGCTTGGGTTGGGTGATATAGGCCCATATGGTGCAATTCCTGTTATGGAAGGGAAGGCAATACTTTTCAAGGAATTTGCGAATATTGATGCATTTCCAATTTGCGTTGATGCGAAGGAGCCGAAAGAAATAATTGACATTGCGAAAAAAATCGCGCCTATTTTCGGCGGTATAAACCTTGAAGACATTAGTGTTCCAAAGTGTTTTGAGATTGAAGACGCTTTGCAGGATATTGGAATTCCTGTAATGCATGATGATCAGCATGGTACAGCTGTTGCAATATTTGCTGGTTTGATTAACGCAGCGAAAGTTGTGAATAAAAAATTGGAAGACATGACAATAGTTGTGAATGGCGCAGGCGCAGCAGGAAGCGCAGTTGTGAAGTTGTTGGCAGAGCGGGTGAGAAATATAATCGCAGTTGATTCAAAAGGAATTTTAGAAAAGAATAGAAAAGATATTGAAGGCTATAAGAAAGAACTTCTGAAACTTACAAATAAAGAGAATATTGCTGGAGATTTAGAACTGGCATTGAAAGGCGTAGATTGTTTTATCGGACTTTCGGTTCCAGGTGCATTGAAAAAAGAATGGATAAAAACTATGGCAAAAAATCCGATTGTATTCGCGCTGGCAAATCCAATTCCGGAGATAACACCAGATGAGGCGATTGACGCCGGCGCTGTTGTTGTCGGGACTGGAAGAAGCGATTTTCCAAATCAGATAAATAATGCGCTCGCATTCCCTGGAATTTTTAGGGGCGCGCTTGACGCCAGAGCCAAATAAATAACGCATAAGATGAAAATTGCTGCAGCTCTTGCCCTTGCGCAATATGTAAAAAATCCGTCGTCTCAGAGAATTGTTCCTTCACCGCTTGAGAAAGAAGTTCACAAATTTGTTGCAGAAGCTGTGAAAAAAATTGCGTTAGTCAAATAATATCATAATATCTATTCTATCTTTTGCTAGCTCATGAATTTTACGTACAGGCAACTTGTCTAGTTTATCAATAAAACTTGAACCGCAGTTTTTAATTGAGTTAGCCATGTTCATACTTTGAGTTTCGTTTTTAAAATATTTTATAGCTTGATATAGAGACATTTCTAGAAATTGCATGAGTTCTTTGTTGAAATTGTATCTATAAAAAATAGTTTTATCATCCTCATTTGGCAGGTAATAAATATAGCTATCAGATGGTTTTTCTACTTCAATCTTAATTGTTTTAGATTCAAAATCTGCGCAAGTGTATTCTTTAAATTTATTAGCGTATTGATGGACAAGTGCTATTGTGTTATGTAGAAAAATATATTTTTTTTCTTTTTGGTAGATTTCAATTATTTCGTATGTTTGATTGTATAATTCGTTTATGTAATCTTTAAGAGTTTTTAGTGTAAAATCATCCATTTTTCTAAATAGTTATAAGCGTTATCTTTAAATAATCAACTATGGAGAGTAGATAGCATGAAAGGGTTGATTGTTTCATACAGAAGAGGAAGACACACTGTTCATCAAAGGCAGATGCTTTTGAAGATAGACAGCGTTGTCAGTAAAGAAGAAGCTTCTAAATTAGTTGGAAAAGAAGTTATTTGGGCGTCACCTTCGGGCAAGCAGATAAAAGGCAAAGTATCATTTCCACACGGTTCCAAAGGTGTTGTAAGAGTAATATTTGAGAGGGGACTGCCAGGCCAGGCGATAGGCACAAAAGCAGAAGTTATGTAATTTATTCTATGTCAGTCATAATTGAGGGCGGAACAAAACTATCCGTGCATTTGGGCAAAATAAGCAGGAAACTGCCTGTTTTTTTCAATCCGGAAAAGGAATTTGACAGAACATTATCAGTCTTATTCATTAAGTCTATAAGTAGAAAAATCAAGATGCTTGATCTTCTTGCCGGAAGCGGAGCACGTGGTATACGAATAGCAAAAGAGGCGGGCAATGTGGAACTGCATCTTAATGACTTCAACAAAAAAGCAGTTGCCCTGATTAAGAAAAATTTGAAATTGAACCGCCTTAAGGCGAAAGTTACAAATTTTAGAGCTGATGAATGCTTGATAAAAAGCGGCTACTTTGACTATATAGATATTGATCCTTTCGGAAGCCCAAATCCATATTTGGAAGCGAGCATCAAACGTTTAGCGGATAGCGGCATTTTGTCAGTAACAGCAACTGACTGCGGTGCTTTGTATGGCACTTACCCAGAAGCGGGTTTTAGAAAGTATCATTCATGGACTGCGAAGACAAGCTATTCTCATGAGCTTGGCATTCGCATTTTAATCAAGCATGTTATAGAGACCGGCGCCGAGCATGAAACCGCCCTCCGCCCAATTCTTTCGCATCAGACACTGCACTATTTCCGTGCGTATTTTATAGCAAACCGCGGAGTTGGCAAATGCGACGAATTGCTTAAAGAAATAAAGTTTTTTGTGCACTGCGATAAGTGTCTAAGAAGAAAGGTTGTTGAGCTTCCAATTGCGAAGTGCGAATGCGGAAACAACCTGAAAGTGGCAGGGCCACTATACACAGGAGATATACAGAATACAAGCATTCTAAAAAAGATGAAAGAGATTAACAATAATCCGAAGCTTGAAAAATTCTTGGACACGTTGATTGAAGAGAGCAAAATTCACGCTGTTGGCTTTTATTCAATGCCGGATATTGCGAGTATGACGAAAAAGGCATTGTCAAAGATGGATATCACTATAAATAGGCTGAAGAAAAAAGGCTATAAAGCGTCAAGAACACACATTGAAGGACAGGGTGTGAAGACAGATGCAAAGTACGAAGATATACTCGAGGCAAATTAAGTTAGTCGGCAAAAGGAAGCAAAAAGAGATAGAAAAACTTAATTTATTCATTTTAGGTGCAGGTGCGAATGGCTCGCATCTGGCGGATTTATTGGTGCGCTCTGGTGTAAAGAAATTAACTGTAGTTGACAGGGATGTTGTTGAAGAATCCAATCTTCAGGCGCAAATTTATAAAAAGTCGCAGTTGCTGAAGCCGAAAGTTGAAGCTTTGAAAGAAAATTTGCTGGAAATAAATAGCGGTGCAAATATTGAAACACACTTTTGCGACTTTGAGAAAATAAAGGCTGATGACTTCAGCAAATTTGATATTCTGATAGACTGCGCGGATAACATTTATTCCCGGGCGCTTTTGAATGAAGTAGCTGTGAAATTCAAAAAACCATTTTTGCATACTGCGTCAATTGGTTATGAGGGCAGAGTGGCACTTTTCAAAAAAGCCTGTTTCTCATGCTATTTCAAGATACCAAAAGAAAAACTGCCCACTTGCGAGGACTTCGGCGTTGTGAATTCAACGATTGCATTGACAGCATCTATTGCGCTTCAGAATATAATTGCACCCAAAGAAGACGAATTGTTTTTTTTCAATTTGAAAAATAATGAATTTGACTGTGCAAGGATTGAGAAGAACGAAAACTGTGAAGTGTGCAAAAATGGAAAATTTGAGCTGTTGAACTCTCAGGTGCGCGCCACAAAATTATGCGGTGCAAATTCTGTTCATTTAATTCTTGGCAGAAAAATAAGCGACAAGATTAAGATTGTAAAGAATGGCAAACTTGAATTTCTTCTGCTCCCCAACGGCGAAGCTGTTGCAAGAGGAACTGATAACGAAAATGTTGCTTTGAGAGAGATTAATAAAATAATTAATAAATAAAAAATAAATTTTAGGCTAACTTGTTGTAAATAGTTGCAAAAAGCCAACCTGTTACCGAAGCCAGTGCGGTTGCTACAATTATACCTAAAATTGCGCTTCCCCAAGAGAACGCAACAGCAATCTTTGTTATGTCAATTCCGTGGAAAATGGACCCGAACAAGCCCATTGTTGCTCCTGGTGCAATTGCAATCAGCAAAGCGCAGGCGGTAGATACTATTCCTGTAACAACAGCTAAGCTAAGGGTAAGTTTTTTTGTGTTTAATTTATCTTTCATGTTTTCACCTCCTTTTTGTTTTTTAATATATTTACACAGAATATTGACATATGCTTGTCAATAAGCTCCATCAACGGCTTTATTGTATCTTCATTACGTCTGTAATATCTATATTTTCCTTCAACATCTGAAATAACAAAACCGCATTTTTTTAATCTCGCTAGATCATGGGAAACAACTGTTTGCTCCATTTTTAATTCTTTCATAAGTTCGGATACATTTTTTCTGCCTTTTCTTAAAAGATTTACTATCTTCAACCTTGGTTCTGAAACCAAAGTTCCAAAGAATATCTTGTAAGCTCCATATTCCTTCTCATTTATACCATGGCTGACGATGTGTTTTAATATGTCTTTATTATTCATATGATAATTTAATACATATGAGTTTAAAAATCTTTCTATAGATTGATTAATCCCGTTCTTCTACAACCATATTCAAATTTTCTCTTTTCTTTTACATCATTTGCACGAGCTATTTTTAA
>CAYMQE010000052.1:0-5186 GCA_964392695.1 Candidatus Woesearchaeota archaeon
CTTACGAAAGGCGGTGAAAATGTGAATCCTTATGTAAAGGCTTTTACAGCAACAGCGCAAATTATTTACGAAAAAATTCTTGACAAGATTTTTTACTTGTCCAGTGTGTTTAGGGTGAATGTAGTTGATAAGGTGTTAGTGGACGAATCCGGTCTTTTACAGAGTCCAGCGCGTCCAAGAATTAGCGGAGTCGGCAACTATGAAATTTTGTTTTCAAAGAACAGCAATGAAATTGTTTACAAGGACAGCGCTGGAAACAGCGTTGTAGTAGCGAATGCACTTGCAACGACGCAGCCGCAGATTGCTAGAAACAGCGAGGGAACGCAGTTTGTCTGGAATGTCGGAAATAAGTTAGTCGGCAAATTTTGTCTAGGTGAACCCTGCACTTCTGCTAACTTAAACGCAGAATCTACTATTTACGAGGGGCAGAATGTGAAATCTTTCAATTTAGCTATGTATAATGACAGGTTCGGAATAGCCCTGCTTGACGATGGCGCCATAAAGTTCGTGGATGTTTTATCAAAATCTGCAAATTCGTTTACACCTTCGCAGGAAGTTACTTCTATGCCAGTTGCAACTGCAACATTCAACGAGCTTATTGTGGTGTACGGCATTGGCAAGCAGATATACTATTCAATAAAGCCGTTTAATGACGACAGATTCCACACTTCTAAACTGCTCAGCGCAGGATTGAACTGCAGGAATAATGTTGATGTGTCAGTATCAGAGCAGAGGGAAGTGCCTATGGCAGTCTGGCGCATAGAAGGGGATGACAACGCAATTTTCCGCTCGCAGTATTTCACATCATCTACGAAGCCAGATGACGGCATCTGGTCGCCTCCGCAGAATTTGTATTTGTCAACAGCAGATACTTTGGTGAAGATAAATGTCAATGAACCGTCAATTATGAAATTGTGCAAAATAACTCCATTGAATATAGACTGTACAGCTATGTACTTTGACAAGGCAACGTCAACAATGAGAAATTATTATAACTTGGGAGCAGGTAGTTATACAATAGCATATACTATTGCAGATAGGGCAGGCAATGAAGCGCCTGGAACCGCTCAATTTAATGTTGCAGTAAAATCAAATGCGTGGTGTTGAATGAAAAAAGGCTCTGAAGAAGTGAATATGGTGTACAAAATTATTTTGATTTTAGTAGCTATAACTGCTGCTTTGCTTATTGTGTCTTTAATAAAAGGCAAAGGCGAGTCTTTAATAGGCGATTTGAAAAATATATTCTCCGGCGGATTAAAATGAATGAAAAGACGCTTGGCATAATAATTGCATTGACTATTGCTGTCATACTAATATTCATAATGGTTGTTGCACTCGGACCGCAGAAGCTTGTTGGTATAGTAAGCAAATCTCTTGAGAGTTATACTGTCAGCAATTACGTGCCATAATCTATTTAATTTGATTTTACGTTAGGTGTAATTATGAAAGCACAGAGCCTGCCAATGAACGCACTTGTTCTCGGTGCGCTGGCGCTTCTAGTTCTTATAGCTCTTACAACAATGTGGGTAACCGGCGGTGGAAATATATTTTCCGGCTTTGCACAGATAGTCGGAAGCGCCACTCCCTCTACACTCTCACAGGCAAAATTGGCGTGCAAGTCTTACTGCGCTGATTTGCAAAAACTTGAACTGACATACGAACAGGTTCAGGACCATAAATTCTGCGCAAAAACTTTTGATTTGTCAAAAGAAGGGGGCGGGACTAAAGACCGCTGTTTTGACTTGAACTCAATTGGAGAAGAATGCAGTTTCACAGGCAGTGACGGTAGCGCACACACGATAGTTCTTCATACAGACTTTGCCTGCGACAGCCAGCTGGTGATGAGCTCTTGGCAATGAATAAAAAAGGAATGGAAATGTGGAATGTTATTGTAACCGCAGTTTTAGCTATTATAATCTTGGTAGTCTTGATTTTGCTGATAAGCAAGGGCGTCACTCCAGGGATAGAAAAACTTCTGGGCTTTGCAGACTCTTCTGTATAAATATTAATATTCAGTTCTTTTAATTATATTAGTGGATACAAAGAAATTAATCGGTCTACCTGCAAGACTTTTTGTAAACGCTATCTCTATCATCACTCTAGTTGCTATACTCGTTTTTATAGTAAATTCCTTTACTTCATCAAACCGCGTTGTTTACTTCAATAGTTACGTTACTGCATTGAATAGCTTCGTCTCTACCAGCTTGGCGTCTCAGCAGGCAGGCCAGCTTTTATTTAAAGATGAAGAGATGCTTGTTCAGATTTATGGCGGTGCGAATTTTGAGCCCGCACCTATATACTTTAATGTTTGCATTGATGAAGACACTTGCTATGGTGGCGCCCGCGAAGACAAAAGCTGTTTAGCTGTTCTTGACAATCTATACAGCAAGAAAATAACGAAAGTTAATTATGCGGATAAATGCAAAGATAAATACTGTTTATGCTTTGTTAAATTGCTGAGAAGTCAAGCGCCGGAATTATTTGGAGCTGGAGGCTCTTATGAAAAACTCCCGCAAATACCTGATTGGTGGGCTATGACAGAAGGAGCCAGCTTGTATGCTGTGAGAACTGCGCACTCAGAGGCAGGAACCATTGAATATACTAACTATCCATTTGAAGCTTATCATGGTATGTGGAGCTTGCTTAAAACATCGGCAGTAGAAGAAACGCAGGAAAATGTAATTGCCAATTTTGCCTACGCAGACTTTGCAGATAATATTAAGAACAACCCTGAAAATTACCAGAAGATACAAAATATAGCAGTTAATAACTGCTTTGAATTTTTTGGCGTCAATAAAAAGGATGCATATCCAGAAGAAGTTTTTGAGGAAGTTGCATGCAGGCCGATTGAAGGCACGGATACAGAAGGCAGACAATTATTTCTCTCCGGCGCTTTGGATATAGAGAACACTGATGCTATACTTTTGTGGATAAAAGTGCCAGAAAAATTTTCCATAAGCGCGACAAGATTTATGAGAGAATACGACCTTCCAGAAATAGGGGCAGAGATGATTATGGGTGGTTAGATGGGTATAGCTGTGCCTTGGGTGATGGCGTTTGAAGTTCTAATCTTTATGATTGTGCTGGCTATAATTTATCCTATTTTGAATAATTACGTAATCAATCCGCTGGTGCAGGGGTCAATAAATTTTGAGATGGACCGTCTTTGGAAAATAATGGTTTCAGCGGGCAAAGGAGAAATAAAGGCTATACCAGATAAATTTTATTTGTACAAAAATCAGATATTTATGCAGATTTACGGCGATGACTCTTGCACAGCCGAACTTTCAAAAGCTCCTAAAGATTATTCGCAGGCTTGCGATAACAACTATTGCATTTGCGTCGTAAGCTGGGATTCCGGCGGTGACATATACTTTGATCCAGGAAAAATCAATGCGCCCTCGTGGATGTATAAATCAGGCGGTTCTTGCGCTACAATGAAAGCGAGCGACTCACAAGAAGTGGTTGAAAAAGGCAATGGCGATGTAGATAGCTGTAAAGCAATAACAACTAAAGAGAAATGCATGAACGCTAGAGAAAAATATGATGATTCCCTGTACAAGCCCTGTGTTTGGGATGTTGTAACAGGCAGTTACTATCAAGTATTGGCGTCAGATATTTACTTCACTTATGCGCTTGGTGAAGAGCAGTCTATTGGCAGTGACAACTGCATCAATGTGTTGTCTCCTCTTATAGAAGCCAAAAAGCTGAAAGGTTTGCATTGCCGTTCTTTAGGCTCGTACGATAATCCTTTAACAGACGACGTGGAAGACATTCCAATATTTATGCAAAAACCGACGCTTGATGTAGATCCTGCATTGTCGTCTCCGTCTATGTTTTTATGGGCATTATCTGCTGTTGAATTTAATGTTGATGGCGGAGTGGTTGCAACTCAGTCGAAAATAGCTCCGAATATAGTAGATGTATATTTCAGGTTTGGTGGTTGAATGGATATTTATGGCGTATTAATAAATTTAGTTGTGGTTGCGTTGTTAGTTATTAGTGGTATGCATATAGGCGGTTTTGTTGTTGACATATACCTTACTAAAGCACAGGCAGCTGTTTTCGTTGCCAGCGACTTAGGCTCTATATTTGATTCTTTGTACAGCGTTCCAGAAGATATTTCATTTACTTATTACCTTCCGAGCTCGTGCGTTTTTAATGATAAAATTGACGCTCCGGAATATCTATGCGACCAAGGCAATGGTAAAATAACAGGTATAGGTGTTTATTCCAGTTCGGGCCCTGGTGGTAACATGCAATTAATTGCTCCATCATATCTATGCAACATTAAGAGCTGCCATGGGACGCCAGGTATGGCTTATGTAGTTTTGGCTAAGGGCTATCTTGGTGCAGGCATCTATGATGCGAGTGTTTCTTGGAATAATCCTTATGCGGATGTGCGGTCAATAGTGACATTAGCTGAAGAAGGGTCAGTATTTACAAAGTTATGGGAAAAGGATGGACGTGATTTTGAGTCAGATCCTATTGAATTTTCTTTTACCATAGATGATAGTAGTGCTGGTGTTTATGAACTGCGGTTGGAGTCTACTTCTGGCTATGTGGAAAAGTCATTCGGAACGAATGGTATTTTCATCAGTCCAAGATTCAAGGAGAAAGATATTTTCACAGGCGATGATTTGAGTCAAGGCCATGGATGGATAACAGTTACTTATGCTATCAAGGATGAAACAACAGGAAGTTATGCAAACCATACAAATATTTTCAACGCATTTGTGTCAAATAAAAATGATGTATGCTTATTAAAGAAAAATGAGAACAATCTTTTGTCAAGTTTTTACAGTCTGAAGCCTGGCTCGTTGATATCATTGCAGTCCGACGGCGGAATTAAAGTGGAAAAGTCAAGGACAAATTTTGACAGTCTTTGCACGAATGAAGAAACTTCCCAATCTACATTCAAACAGCTTCTGAAGGATATTAATGATAATTTCTGCTCGCCTGGTGTTGGTATAACGAAAACAGGAAGCTCATTTTCTTGGAATTCTGAAATGTATGGTATTGGAGTATATCCCAGCATCAGCGCATACGAAAGCAAGTGGGGAACAAATAAATTCGTGGAATACTCTTCTGATTCAATTGATGTAGAGTATAAGTGCGGTATTTCTGACTGCCCGAAAGGCTCTACTGCAAATCTGGATTCTTTTGTAAGCCAAATTTCAACTAGG
>CAYMQE010000052.1:5196-5739 GCA_964392695.1 Candidatus Woesearchaeota archaeon
GCTAATTCAATAGATTCAGATACACTAAGTGTAATAACTTTGAATCCAACAGATTCAACTGTCTGCTCGTATTTATCTGACGATATTAAGGTATATGTAGCAGATCCTTGCGTGCAGGTACCTGGCAATGCAGATTTAACATATTTTTCAAATTCTAGGTACGGATGCGCGTGGAATAAAAAACAATACGGTGATAATGATGAGCCGTGCAGGTTATATTCTCGGTTCTTATCTGAGTATGTGCTATTAGAGGCGCCGTCTGTCGGCATTGTGGATACAATCAAGCTTAGGTGGAGCGCAGAAAAAGGGCATATGATTATGTTTTACAAAGCTTCGCCCGATGCGAGCTGGAAGTTGATTTTTGACAGCCGTGCTGATGATTTAGTTTTTAGAGAAGATTTAGTGGCTGTGAGAGACACCATCTCCTATCTTCTTGTGGCTACCGACAGATTTTATACCTATATTGCAGAAGGACAGGATTTTGACAGCTCTGAAACAGGAAGTCCAATTTTTATAGATTATATAGGCTATAATTATCAAATA
>CAYMQE010000053.1:0-5605 GCA_964392695.1 Candidatus Woesearchaeota archaeon
GCCTCATAAGTCGTAAATCTTTTTTTGCACTTAAGGCACTCTCTTCGCCGTCTTATTTCCTTTGCATTTGAACTTCGTTTGTCTACGACCTTTAGGTCGTCGCTTCCGCAGTAAGGACACAACATATTGTACCTATCAGCGTATAGCTATAAATACCTGCTCGTCAGCAAATACAAGAACCTTCTTTATCGCAAGTCCGGCGCTGGAAATTATTTTCTCAATCTGCCTTCTCTCCCTATATTCAATATCTTCGCCTTTCACCATAGAGAACCTTGAACCGCTTATTGCAAATTTATTGGCAGGAAGAATTTTCAGAAGTTCTGTTGAAACGCCTTTATTGTATCTTTCCAGCAGGGGTATAGTCTTTAATATAAGGCACAGGTCATACTTCCCATTTAACAGCTTCAATAATTCTTCTTTTCCACCTGCTGTTTTAACAGCATTCAAGTCAAACTTCTCAATTCTTCCATTCAACATGCCTGAATCTATGTATCTTCTTACGAGACGAATGTCTTTCTCTTTTTTTTCTACTCCTGTATATTCCACACCTTTCAAATTCATAAATGGCACAGAAAAAGCGTTAATCCCTGCGCCAATGTCAAGTATAGTTTTCGGCCTGCCTGTCTCTGCAAATATTTTTGCGTAGAATTCTTCGTATACTTCAATACGCTTCAAAGTGGATACGTGCGTCGCAAGCATCTTTTTATACAGCTCCTTTTCGCCAGTGGATATAATCTCATCCAAAATTTTCTCTTTCTCTTTCACGCTCGCGCGGTCATGTTGCCTTAACAAGAGATAGTATCGCTTCTTTGCATTTTTCAGCACTTCGCGGAAATATTTATTTTTTTCAAAATGGCTCAAATCTTTTCGTTCCAGAAGCTCCTGAAATTTTTTTACTTTAGTCGCTTCATTTTCAAATAGCTCAATGATTTCCTCCTCATCAAGCTCATAGCTCCTTGATACCACATCAACAACATATTTCAAAATTTCCTTTGGCATTTGCATAAAGAATTAATAGAGAATTCAAATTAAAATAGTCTACCTTAACGCCAGCCAGGAAACTATTTTTTCCTTCAAATCTGTTTTGCCAAACATTGCAGTTCCATGCCCTGCGTTTTTGTATACTTTAATCTCTTTATCCGAAGATTTCACCAAATCGTAAATTGCTTTGGAGGACTCATATGAATACTCATCTTCCTCGCTGACTGCTATAAACACAGGACTTTCATAGCTCTGCGCAGGTTCGCCTGCTCCAACGCTTCTATAGTCAAGTCCTGGAGATAATAAGACAATAGCCTTTACGTCATTGTCAGCAACGTAAGTTATTGCAGTATTCGCCCCTATGCTTGCGCCAACTATGTAAACGTCTGAAATATTTTTGCCCGCAAGAAATTCGTGCGCTGACTTGACGTCAAGCGTCATCTTCTTGAAATCAGCTGATTCAAAACTGCGCCAGTTCAACTCGCTTTTGCCGTGCCCACGAAAATCTACTGCTATTAGAGAGTAGCCTTTCTTATTCAGTAATTTTGCAAGTTCGTCATAGCTCTCTTTATTGCTATTCAGCATGTGCAGTAGAATAACCCCTCTGCTAGAATCAGAAGGCAGATAGTAAGCGGACAACTTAACTCCATCATCTGTTGCCAGTGTTATACTCTCTTTGTTGTCCGCCATGATAAGCCAGCCAATTAATGCAAAGGATAGTGCAAGTAATAAATATTTTGTAAACTTTTTTCCCCGCATCAATATAGTTAATGCCTAGGAATATTTAAAAGCTATTAACATTAAAAAACACCCATGATACTTGCTGTTCTCGGAATTTTAGATTTGTTTACAGCATTATGGCTCGCGCTTGTGCATTTAGAAATTGCTGGGTGGAAGCCCACTATTGCACTCGCAATGTATCTTTTGATAAAGGGATTTTCATTCAGAGACATTGCAAGTAAAATAGATGTATTTGCCGGCTTGTATATGAGCGTGATGTCAATAACAAATTTTGAGTCCACTTTTCTAAGCTCTTTCTTCATAATATGGCTCGTGCAAAAAGGCCTTGCAAGTATATTTCTGTAAAGTATGCATGATAGTGCAGATAAGTATATAAAAGTGCGACTTCTAAAAGAGAGTTGGATAGTACAACAAATTGTATTATTTGCAATTTGACATACAACATATTGTAGGTGATATAAATAGGTTCTTTGATAACACAGGTCGAAAAAAGAAATGGCGAAATTGTTGATTTTGATTTGCGTAGAATAACTGATGCCGTAAGAAAAGCCATGAACGCCGCATACGAAGGCACAGAAAACGACGCAAGAATTATTGCAGAAGCCACACTAAATGAGCTGGTGGATAGCGGGAAACATATACCCTATGTAGAAGAGATACAAGATATTGTAGAGCGCCAACTTATAGCGCATAACTTTCTAAAAACTGCAAAGGCCTACATCCTATATAGAGAGGGCCATGCAAAAGTTAGAAATAAAAATACATACGTATCTGAAAGAGTGAGATACATCGCAAATAAGAGCAAGGAATATTTCAGAAATCCGCTTGCTGAATTTATCTACTACAGAACCTACTCGCGCTGGATAGAAGATGAGGGCCGACGAGAAACGTGGATAGAATCAGTTCAGAGATTTATGGATTTCATGAAGGAAAATCTGGGAAATAAAATTTCAGACGAGGACTATAGCGAAATACATAATGCAATTTTGAAACACGAAATAATGCCGTCAATGAGATTAATGTGGAGCGCAGGCAAAGCTGCCAGACAAACAAATGTCTGCGCCTACAACTGCTCTTACATAGCGCCAACAAAAATAGAAGACTTTGGAGATATACTGTACATTCTTATGTGTGGAACGGGTGTTGGCTTCTCTGTTGAGAGCAACACTATCCATGCTTTACCGCAAATAAAAAAACAAACTGGCAAGACTCTTCCGACTCACGTAATAGGAGACAGCAAAGAAGGATGGGCAGACTCAATTGTTCTTGGAATGAAAACATGGTTCAACGGCGAAGATATAAAATTTGACTATTCAAAATTAAGGGCACGTGGCGCAAGGCTGAAAACAATGGGCGGCAGAAGTTCTGGACCTGATCCACTTAGAGCAGTGCTGGACTTTGCAAGAGAAAAAATTTTGAAACGGCAGGGAAAGAGGCTGACAACACTTGACGTACATGACATAATATGCAAAATAGGAGAAATAGTTGTAATGGGCGGTGTGAGAAGAAGCGCATTGATTTCGCTGTCAGATCTTGATGACAAGGACATGAGAGAGTCAAAGAATGGAAGATTTTATTTAACTGATCCGCATAGAACAATGGCGAACAACTCTGCTGTGTACAATGAAAAGCCGAGCCAGATTGAATTCCTTGAAGAATGGATTGCGTTGATGAAAAGCGGTTCTGGTGAACGGGGAATATTTAATAGAGGCAGTTTGAAGAAACAGCTTCCTGAAAGAAGATGGAGCTATTTTGAAAAAGGACACGCAACCAGCGGGACAAATCCCTGCGGCGAGGTGATACTTCGCTCAAAACAGTTCTGCAACTTGTCTGAAGTGATAGCTAGAAAAGAGGATACAAAAGAAACACTTATGAAAAAAGTGAGGCTATCCACAATTTTAGGAACATACCAGTCATCGCTGACAAATTTCCAATATATATCAGAGGAATGGAAGAAAAATTGCGAAGAAGAAAGACTTCTTGGTGTATCAATAACAGGACAGTGGGACTGTCCTCTTGTGAGGGAGCCACAGCTGTTGAAAGAAATGAAAGAAGAAGCTATACGAGTAAATAGTGAGTACGCCCAAAAAATTGGCATTAATACTTCCACTGCTATTACCTGTGTAAAGCCTTCTGGGACAGTATCGCAATTGACAGATGCTGCTTCCGGCTTGCACCCAAGGCATTCTAAATATTACATACGAAGAGTAAGGATATCTGCAACCGACGGCATGTTCAATATGCTAAAAGATCAGGGCGTGCCTTACTATCCTGAAGTAGGACAGAGTATGGACAATGCAAATTTATACGTACTTGAATTCCCGGTCAAAGCGCCGGATGATGCAATATTTAAAGATGATTTGAGCGCCACAGAACAGTTGGAGTACTGGAAGATGGTAAAGGAGAACTACACAGAGCACAATCCTTCTGTGACAATTTCAATAAGCGAAAATGAATGGATAGATGTGGCAAAGTGGCTCTATGATAACTGGGATATAATAGGCGGTCTGTCCTTCCTGCCAAGAGAAGAAACCGTCTATCAACTTGCGCCGTATGAAGAAATTGACGAAGCAACTTACAACAAAATGACAGAGAAATTCAAAGATGTGGACTTCTCAAAAATTATTTACTATGAAAAAGACGACGAAACAGAAGGCTCCAAAGAACTAGCGTGTGTATCAGGCAACTGCGAAATTGACTTGACGCCGAAAAAATAATTATTTCCTCTTCCCAAGTTTTTCTTTTACTTTCATTTCTGCTTCCTTTAACGCATCTTCTTTGCTTTCCTGTTCTGACATAAGTTTTTCATAAACTGATTTTGGCAATGTACCGGCAATCAAATATTTTCTCTGCAGATTCTTCCTCATGTCTGCAAATCTCTTTTTAGCCCGACGCAGACTGCTTAATCTAATTTTTAGTAAAGTTCTGCTCGTCAATGAGGTAAGAATAAGTGAAGCTGCTGTAAATATTAGTGCATACGGCAATATTCTTCTTATCTTCTGCTGGATAGTTATTTTCAAAATTACTAAGCTAACACTTTCGCTTTCCGCAAAATTCTGGCTGGCATCATAACCTTTTACTGCAAAAGATAGGACGCCTTCATCATCGAGTGTTGTTGAATAGTCAAAACTGTAAATTCCAAAATCAATCTCTTTCATATAGTACGTTCTGTTTTTTGAATCAGCTATGCTCAAATCCATATTTGTCGCAGGAGTGCCATCTGGATAAGTCATATTAACTTTGATAGGTATTTTGTCTCCTGTATAAATATCAGTCGGCAATAGCTCAAGAGTAAAGTTTAATTTCATAGGCTCAACTAGAATAGACACAACTCCGCCTCCGGCTTTCAAAATGTCTCCCTCCTGTTTTTTGCCTTCAACTGAAACACTCCACACGCCGAGCGGTGTGCTGTATGATAATGGATAGTCTACTGAATAAGTGCCAGAAGTTTTTTCTTTCAACATAAGTCTCTCCCCCTCCGGTGTTATTATAGAGACAGTAGCGTTTTGGACCACCTGATTTGATTCCAGAACTTTGGCGGATATAGTTATAATATCACCGCGCTTGTACTTTAATCCACTGACAGGGCTTAATAACTGCACATTATACTGCAGTGCAACTGCAGAAGGCGTTGAAACATTTATGTCTTTAACAGTTATATCCATAGTCCAATTGCCGTCTGGTGTTGCAAAAGAGATGGGATAAGAAGCGCTTAATACTCCATCTTTAACATCAGCTTCAATAGTCTGCCTAAATTCATTGAAAGAGAAAGCTATTTCAGCAGACGCTTTCTCAACCGATTCTCCATCTGCATCTATTACCTTGCCGTTTATTTTTACATTCTGGCTCTTTTCATAGTTCCTGCTGTCTGTTGTAGCATTAA
>CAYMQE010000054.1:0-5288 GCA_964392695.1 Candidatus Woesearchaeota archaeon
CTATATGCTGGAGATGCAAGACGCCGATAGAATTCGTTGTCGCAAAAGAATTTTATTTGAAGCAGGTGGAATTCAAAGAGGATATACTAAAGACGCTGGATAAAATAGAGTTATTCGCGCCGAGCATAAAACAGAGATTCCTTGACTGGATAAATTCAATAGATAGAGACTGGCCTATTTCCAGACGCAGATATTACGGAACAGAAATTCCTTTATGGTACTGCGACGAATGCGGAGAGGTTTTAGTGCCGGAAAAAGGCGCTTACTATCAACCATGGAAGCAGAAAGCACCGGGAAAATGCAGGTGTGGAAACGCAAAATTGCGCGGTGAGACAAGAATATTTGACACATGGGTTGACTCCAGCATTTCAGAGCTGTTCATAATAGGATACGGCAGAAATAATGCGTTCTTTGAAAAGAATTTTCCAGCCAGCTTGAGGCCTCAAGGAAAAGATATCATCAGAACGTGGGCATACTATACAATACTTAGAGCTTACCAGCTATTCAAGGAAAAGCCTTGGAAAGAATGCTGGGTAACGCACCACGTTGTTGACAGCAAAGGGCAGAAGATGAGCAAGAGCAGGGGAAATGTAATAGCTCCAGAGGATATGATTGCAAAATTCGGCAGTGACGCAATAAGATTATGGTCTGCTTTGGAAGGAAACTTTCTGGAAACGGATATACGAGTTTCTGACGACAGGATAAATGACGCTTTTAAATCACTTACAAAAATTTGGAACATAGCAAGATTTGTATCTATGTTTCCGGCTGTGGAAAAGCCCGCTAAATTGCACCCAACAGATGAATGGATTATTAAAGAAATGAAAAATGTTGTAATGCGAAGCAAAGAAGGCTATGAGAAATATGAGTTCAACACTCCTGCACGATTGATAAGAAATTTTGTGTGGAACGTATTCGCTCCGCACTATTTAGAGCTGGCAAAATCAAGGGCTTACAACAAGGAAAAGAAATTCACAAAAGCAGAGCAGTCATCTGCGCATTACACTATGCATTTCTGCCTGTGTGAGATACTAAGAGCTATTGCACCGATAACACCAATGTTCACAGACAAATTATGGAGAGAAATATATGACAAAAGCATACATAAAGAACAATTTTCAGCATTCAATAAAGCATTGGCAGATGAAAAATTAACAGCTGAGATAATGGAATTCAACAGCTATGTATGGAAGCTGAAGAAAGACAAAGGTATAGCGTTGAATGAAAAAATAGAGGGTGTAAAAATAGCTCCTTCCTTAAAAGAATTTGAAAAAGATTTAATACACCTGCACAGGCTTTAGTAACATGATAGATGCAGACATTAAAGAAAAATTGTACAAATTAAAAAAACTCATAGACGAGCTTAAAAATTATAGAGGCAGGCATACCGAACTTGTAACTGTCTACGTACCGGCAGGCGGAGATTTGAACGTTGTCAGGGATCAGATAGGAAATGAAAAAGGCACTGCTATGAACATAAAGTCCGCAAGTACAAGAAAGAATGTCCAGGACGCGCTTCAAAAAGTTGTGCAGGAATTAAAAAACTACAAAAAAACGCCTGAGAATGGCATGGCTATATTCTGCGGTAATTTAGGCGATGAAAACAAGCAAGATATGAAGATATGGGTGATTGAGCCACCTCAGCCTTTATTCTCCCGTCTTTATAGATGCGACCAGATATTTATCCTGGACCCATTGGCAATTATGCTGGAATCTGACAGAGTATACGGCTTAATAGCAATGGACAACAAAACAGCGGCTATTGGATTGTTGAAAGGGAAATTTATGAGTGTGGAAATGGAAATGGAGTCTATAGTTCCTGGAAAGTATAAGACAGGCGGGCAAAGTGCAGCCAGATTTAGCAGAGTACGGGAGAACTTAATCAAAAACTGGCATGGCAAAGTAGCAGAAGCTGCAAAAAAAGTGTTTGAAAAAGAAAAAAATCTAAAGGGAATAATTGTAGGAGGACCTGGACCTGCAAAGGATGAATTTGTGGAAGAACTGCACACAGATTTAAGAAATAAAGTTCTTGGAATTTTGAATATAGGATACAGCGATGCTTTTGGCCTGAAATCTCTAGTCGACGCTTCAAATGATATACTTAAAGAGGAGGAAGTTATAAAGGAAAAAAATCTTTTGAAAGAATTCTTTACACTGCTGGCTACAAGAAAGACAAAGGTTGTTTATGGAAAAGATGCAACTAAAACTGCGCTTGAAAAGGGATTGTGCGCTCTGCTGTTAGTATCCGAAAGCATTGATTCTAAAGTTATAGATGAATTAAAAGAAATAGCCAATAATTTCAGCACTGCTTTTGAATTGATAAGCACGGAAACAGAGGAGGGTATACAGTTCAAACAGATTGGCGGTGTTGGAGCTATACTTAGATATGACACAGGTTGAATAACTATTTCTTCTGAGTCATTACTTTCTGTCCGAGAACTACCCAATACATAAACTGGTCGTTTTCTTTTAATGTGGATTTCATTTCCTCAACTATAGGAATGTCAAAGGTTTCGAAAGTTGCCATATCCATTGCATTGCAGGTATCCCCACTTATGCTTAACGCTTGGGCAGAGCGTTTGTCAACAAATGGAACTTCCATTTTTGAACCGCCGGTTAAGATAACAACTTTCTTTTTATCAGGATTTAATAAGCTTACAGCAGTAATTCTGAATTTTGCGTGTCCGTGTTTTCCTGGAGCGCTTCTGTTTACATCTGTTATTTTGCACGGTTCGCCTTCTATAACCATATATTTGCCGACTTTAACGTCGTGAACAGACTCCATCCTTGTATCTTCTTCTGTCATAGCTTATTCGCACTTTTTATCCGTATAAAAAAGTTTCTCTATGCGGAAAATAAAGCCTTATCTATATTTATTGGAAAGTTTAGAACATCTGTAAGATTTGCCCCTTTAAATTTTGCTGTTTTCAAATAAGCGCCTTTAAAGTCTGCGCCTGTGAGATCCGCTTCTGTAAAGTCTGCATCTGTGAGATCTGCATTTACAAATGATGCTAATTTAAGATTTGCATTGTTAAAGTATGCCCAACAAGTAGATTCATTGAAATCTGCACCCTCAAGGTTTGCTTCTTTAAAGTCAGTGCACCAAAGCCATGTGTGTCTAAGAACTGCGTATTTGAGGGTCGCTTTTTCAAAATTAGCTGAGTTAAGAGTTGCTCCAGTAAAGTTTACTTTTTTGAGGTCTGCTCCTCTAAAGTTTGCAAAGTAAAGCTTTGCATCTCCAAAATTGGCTTCTTCAAAATTGGCTTCTCCAAGCTTTGCGTAAGTGAAGTTTGCTCCCGTAAAATTCGCCCTTTTTCCTTGAAGAAATGGCAAGTAAATACCTATTGCAGAGCCACTGAAGCAGGCATCATCTAGAATTATTGGTTCCTTTTCTAGATTTTTATCTCTTAGATAAACACTCAGTTCTTTCAAATATTTATCACCAGAATAGCGAGGATTATAAACATAATCTGGATTTGATAGATATGATTCTTCTTTTAGTATTACACCAGTAAAATCTCTCTCGCCAGATAATATCCTTTTCGCAAACTCTTTTGCGTTCATCTTTTTTGGCATGTTACTAACAATAGAGGGTATAGTTAATAAAAATTGTGCAACTCAAATTGAATTATTTGCAGTAGTATGTAATTCATTAGATGTATTCTTCAAAAATCTCTGATTTAGCTTGCGGTTTGGCAGCGGGTTTTTTTATCTCCTCAAGCAGATTTATGTTCAAATCAATGCGGTTCACTGTAATTTCTACATTGCCGGAATAGGAATTCAGTTTAGCATTTCCGATTATTTTTACCTGTTTGCCGAGCAATGAAGGCTCTGCATCGCGAAGTATAAAGAGCTCGTCTGAATTCTTTTTAGACAGATTGTATGCATCCATAGAAGTTGCGCCAACCAGGGATTCAGCTTCTTTGCCAAACATTGTCGCTCTTATATTCCCTGTTCCATCATCTAAAATAACGCTTAAAAACATTTTATACGCCGGCTCTGTAATGCCGTGCTGTCTGCAGGAAAAGGAACTCTCTTGCTTTCCGAGGCGCGCCCCGCATTTGGGGCAGACTTCATAAAACGGCCTTTGCATAAATACCTGAACAATAGTCGCAATGACTTCAACTGTAGTATTTTCAACAATATTCGCTATGTTGGTGCGTATTATTTTGAAATTTGTTGAACTTGTATTCGTCACAGGTATATTCGGCGCATCTTTGGGATTAACCTCAAGTAAAGAACGGTCTCTGACGTGCAATTCTATGCCAGAATAAGGATTGTCTTTTGCATAACAAGAAGTGACTTTGATTATATCACCTGGGTTTATTTCACCATTTTCAAATTTGCTGATGCGCATGTCCCATATAACAAGACGGCATTCACCAGTTTCATCTGCTATAAGCACATTTCCAACTTTACCAGGTATACCATTCTTTTGATAATCCCTAATTGCCTGCACTGAAACAACACGCGCAAAGATGCTTACATTCTTCATATCAGTTGAAATATGCTTTATTTTCATAAATCCCTCTTCAGAAATAGCATTTAATGACACACCAAGCTCATTCGCCACTATATACGCAGCTCCTTGTTCGGATATCAAATTGGAAAGCGACAGCATTTTCTTGCTTATTTTAGCTTCAATCTCTAGCTTAGGAAGCTGTGTTGAACGCTGGATTTTGTCTATTATCTCGCCTTTGGAAAAATTTATCATAGGAATAGTTCAGGTTACGGATTATTTAAATTTGTCTTTCCTCTTGTATATATGATGAATATTATAAATCCGCATGCTAGGAAAGCTGATGTTATCCTCAAAAAATTAGAAACTTCAAAAAAAGGACTATCCAAAAAAGAAGCTGAAAAAAGATTAAAGCAACTTGGACAAAATATTCTGAAGGACGACAAAAAAATTTCATCGCTTAAAATTTTTCTTAATCAGTTCAGAAATTTTATGGTTATATTGCTGATTATAGCTGCTGCTATTTCTTACTTAATAGGAGAAATAATAGACGCTTCTGTAATACTTGCGATTGTAATTTTGAACGCAGTATTTGGCTACGTGCAGGAATTTCGGGCAGAGCGGGCAATAATAGCGCTTAAACAACTAACAGCTCCGCATGCGATAGTCATCAGAAATGGTATAGAACAAGAGATAGCTGCAAGCGAATTAGTCGTTGGCGACATAGTTCTGTTAGAAGTTGGGAATATAGTGCCTGCTGATTTGAGAATAATTAGGGCTTCTAATTTCAGAATTGATGAAAGTCTGCTTACTGGGGAAAGCGTGTCTG
>CAYMQE010000055.1:0-5242 GCA_964392695.1 Candidatus Woesearchaeota archaeon
CATGGATGCGAAGGTGTAGTATATTTTTTACGCTGTCTTTTAATATCTCCCATTTTACTTCTTCTCCTCTGCTCCCTCTGCTGCCACAGGCGCAATCAATTTCTTCTTTACAACTCCAAGTACAGTGCCTCTCCTATGTATTCTAAATGGAGGCCTTGTCCAACCTGCTTTAGTTCGTTGTCCGCGGACTGTTTTATTAAATTTATGCCTCATACCCTTATAGCTTCTTATTTTCTGCATTAATTTCATGTCATTCTGTTCTCTGAACGTCAAATTCGCATCTGTATATTGATAATCTTCATTTGTTTCCATATCTCTTTGTCTGTTCAACATAAAAGAAGGTATATTATATTTTTTGGGCTGTGCAAGTATATCTGCCATAAGCTTTAGTTCATCTCCACTTAACTCGCCTGTCCTCTTATTAGGATCTATGTTAGAAGTCTTAATCATTGCATTTGCAAAGGCGTTTTTAATGCCTTTTACCTTTGTAAGTGCATGACCTATAGGTTCGTTTCCATTAAGGTCAGTATTGTTAAATCTAACTATTCTCTTTATTGCGACTTTTTCTTCTGCCATTCAGTCTAAGGACTAAAATAGAGTATTTAAAGATTTTCAATTATTGATCTAGAAAGGATTTATTTAAATAATTAAATATGTCTTCGACTGATTCTTCAAGCGAAAAATAAGCTACTCCAACTCTATCCTCAACACCGCCTCTAACTACAATTAAAGGTGGACTATCACGTCTAACCAATTTATCTATAATCACATTTTGCTCAGTTCTATTTAACTTATTCAATATCGCCGCTTTGCTATCACGGCAATACTTATCGGTCAACTCCTTATGTTCGTCCTTCATACTAAGATCCCAAACTAAATATGCCACCTTCAATTCGTTTAAATCAAAACTTCTAGTAAACAAATCTACTCCAAGTAAATCTTTGTAACTGTCTTTAAAATGTTCAAAATCTTTGAGTTTCTCAGCCCCAAAATACAGCACCTTGTAAATCTTGTTCATAAAATATTTCTACAATCTGTTGTTTTTAAGTATTGCTCTTTTCCTGCAAAGTGTTATAAACGCAGTATAATCATTATAGCAACAATGGCAGAAGTTTCAAAAGAGGAAATGATAGGCTTCCACAAAGGAGCGCTTTCTACACTGATAAAAGAACAACAAGAATTAATAAGAATGGTTGGCGTAGTTGAACAGCTTGTAAATTTGCACGCCGAAGAGCTGAAGAAATTGGGCGTAGAAATTACAGCCAAGAAATAATTTTTAAAGGCATATTCTATAGAGAAGTTCATAGTGCCAGGATGGAGGAGTGGCCAAACGCGCGGGATTGGAGATCCCGTCTCTGCAAAGAGGCACGAGTTCGAATCTCGTTCCTGGCGTAGTTATTTATTCAGACTTTTTTTCCAATTTTAGAACATATTTATTATAAAGAAGGGTTCCAAAACTGCGTAATTTATCAAATGTTATGTTTTCTGGGGTTCTTGGAATGCCTCCAAAAAATCCCTTAAGCTCTTCTTCCAATTTTTCTTTTTCTATGTCAGTACTCTGTTCACCAGTAAATACAGTCTTTGTAGAAAGTAGTCTAGTCAAGTTTGTAACATAAATAGAATTAATAGCTGTTACGAATTCATCATCTTGAGTAAGTTTATTTCTTTCCTTCAATTCAGATTTCAAATTTTCACTGTATGTAATTTTACCTAGAGGCGCATCAGCTTCCTTTTTTTCTATTTCATTCACTATTTCATCAAGTTTTTTTTGAAAGCTTGATTGGGCCATACCTAAAACATTATCTATTGAACTACCTAATTTTATCAGGACATTATTATTGCTAGGTTTATCTTTATCAAAACCCCCATATATTCGCAAAGCGACATAAAACTGCTGTTCTGTTACAGCTTTTGGAAATTTACCATCGCCACGCGCCTTTGCTATCTCATCCAACCAATTCTGCACGTTAATTACGCCATACTCCTGTCTTAGTCTTTCTTTATAATCAACTTTGACCATAGGAAACTATGAACGAAGGAAGTCATTTATAAAGATTGCTGTTTAATAGGTGTTCAAAAGATTCTTCAGCAGTTCGTTAATTCCATCCCCAATTTTAACATCGTTGAAATATACACCCTTGCCATCATCCAATATATCAAGGGCATTTTTCACGCCATTTGAATACAATATTTTATCAATTTTTTCATACAATAGTTCAGCTAAAGTTATGGCATGCACATTCCATAATAAATCTTTTTCTTCACTCTTACCCTTTTCCATAATTATTTTAGGCGTTACTAAATTAACACCATACTCCTTGATTACATTTTTCTTCAAATAATAGGATATGTCCGGAGTTGATGCAGTAGAATATGTACGGACCTGAATATCACCAGTATCATCTAAAACTTTAGGTTGCAAACTTAGTAATACATGACCCCTTCTCAAATTTGAATGTTTAGCTGATAAAAACTCCAATTCCTCTTTAAAATTGCCATAACGACGTTTGAAATTCTCTTTAACTATCCTATTCCCAAAAGTTATGTTGCTTGTTATATGTGGTAAATTTAATTTTCGGTCTTTAATTACATCATAACTGCCTGCTGTTAAACCTTTTATTTCGTAACCATTGCAGGTCTCTGGGTCAAAAAATCCGAAATTATAATCTACGCACTTCTCATCTTCGGGTGAGAATAAACCAACCATTCTAATGTCTACATCTAACAAATTAAAGAATTGACTGTATGAACTTTTGTTAATCGGATCCACTATTTTACTAACACCTACTCCAAATTTTACTGGATTTATACCCATTAATGATTCATTGCTAGACATAACACCCTCAATTCTGCCAAGCTCTACAAATGCTCCGCCTATACGTTTCTTATCAAAAGGCAGGTCAAAAAAATGAATTCTGCTTAGGTATACACTGCTATCCTTTTTTTCTAGTGAATCTATAAAATCACTAGGCCTTTGTAGATAGTGGGTAATTTCAGTATTAATTGTATTAGAAATTTTTTCTCCAGGCCTTGGCACTACTAATCTAGTAAGCGACTTAGCCTTTTTATAAGAATTATTCACATCGCTTATTCTTTCATTATTAGACTCACTATTTTTCGTATTAATCTCGTTATTTGATGCCAATTCACTTAAAATTTTACGCATCGCAATTTTACCAATACGAGACGATAAATCAATATTTTCGACTCCACGAAATTTATCAAATGCCGCATTAAACTCATCCACTGTAGGCATTCCATCAAAACCTATTTCCAACGCATAATTGGTTATTTGCTTGGCAGACCATCCATTATGAGCAAAATTTCCACTTGAAAAGCTAGCTTCGTCTGTCTTCTCATCTACAATATCCTGCAATTTTTTTCTTATTACTACAATGTCTTCAGTACCCATAGAGAAACTCCTCGCTAAGCGTAATTTATAAAGCTTACTATTATCTTAATTTAGGAGTGAGAAAAATAATCGTTGTGTTGGCTATACTATCTCTCTATCTGCTTTACACAGAGAAAAGTGACTTGACTATTGTTAAAATAGGCAACCTAACAGTAGAAGCAGAAATAGCAGACACGCCATTAGAACATGCTTTAGGCCTAATGCATCGCGAGAAATTGAACGAAGATAAGGGCATGCTTTTCATATTTGACAAAGAAGATTATCGCACATTTTGGATGAAGAATACAAAAATTCCTTTGGATATAATCTTTCTATCAGAGAATTTCACAATAGTTGACAAAACTACAATGTATCCTTGCGTTGAAGACCCATGCGAAACTTACACTTCAAAATATCCCGCTAAATATGTTTTAGAAATTAACGCAGGCAGTTTCATTGCTTCTTCGCAATAGGCAAATTGAATTTGTTTACGGAATATTTGTCATTCAAGCCAAGAACAACTTCACGCACTACTTCCCGCAAATAATTCTTTCTTTTATCCTCGTTGAGTAATTTGCAGGATTGAATATTATTTATGTCACCAAACACTCTAGTTGAACAAATTAATTCTTTTAGTTTTGACTCCACTAATTGTTCGTTAGATCTATTATCATTCATTAATTTTACATAACCGTTAAATAAGGGTATCAACGACTCCTCAATTTCTCTTTTATACATAAATAAAAATACTGAACCTTCCTCTTTAACTTCACTGATTCCCTTGCTTTGCTTTATATGATTATATATTGCTTCATCAGTGTCATGCAGTATGTAATTACCCATACACTCGAAAGTAGACAAAATTAAATTTTCAAGATTTTTCAGCCTAAATTCCTTATCTTCAAAAATAATCAAAAAAGTTGAGTGATTATGCAGAATTTAAAGCTTTCGTTTAGCGCCTCAAGAAACTATTCTTTATCAAATTCTACATTTACTATATCTCTCAAAATAGGCGTTCGAACTTTTACTCTATTTACATATAATGGCCGGATTAACTTAATCTTATTCTCAAATATTTTTTCTCTTTCTTCATCAAAACACAATATGCTGGCTTTGGATTTACTAGTTTTATAACACACATGGGCGTGAAGTTCGGTGTAGAAATTAATATTGCTGTTAAATATAGCACCTTTCGGCGTTCTAAGATGATTAAAGTCTAAGAAAACTAATTCAATGTTATGTTGTCTATGTTCGTCTAGAGAAAACCCTAAAGTCAGCGCCTCATATAGCTTTACACCATCTGTATTTTTTAAAACATCTATAGCGCCAAGAAAATAGCTGAATGCTCTAGCCATGTTCTCTAATGTAAGACCATATTCATTTGCTATAAGACGGCGTTTAGCAGGAAACCCCACATTATAAAAGTCTACTAACTCATATTTATCAGATAGATAATCTCTATTTCTATCGCTAACCATAAAAATATAGGGATTTAAAGAAGTAAATAAAGCTTTCTAAATAAGATTTTTCAAGCAGTCTATAATGGTTTTGCACAACTGCTCCACATTGTAAATGCCAGCGTTTATTACCAAGTCAAAGGGCTTCAAATCATCGCCGTAGTCAATGCCGTAAAGTTTCTTGTACAAGGCTTTATTCTCCAAATCCCGTTTTTTAAGTGCTTCCTTGGCTTTAGGAAGTGGTATATTATCCCTTTTTGCAAGGCGTTTGGCGCGGGTTTTAAAATCAACATTAAGCCATATTTTATAGCCATATTCACTCAACCATGGCATTGTCCAAGAAGTCATGACAACACCGCCGTGTTTCAATTCCTCTTTAAAGGATTTATCAAGA
>CAYMQE010000056.1:0-4576 GCA_964392695.1 Candidatus Woesearchaeota archaeon
GAAAGGGAGATTAAAACGAAGCTTATTTTTTGACAATAAAGTATAAAAGGATTAAAGACTTTCAGAAAGATAATGTGCGAAACACTATGTAAAGGAAAAGATGATGTCTATCCACTTATACTGAATTACGAGCTGAATCATATGACGGAAGAGCGAAAAGAATTTTCAAAGTTATATTTGGAGTTAGTAGGTAAAGAGGATGAGAAACATCCAGATGGATATAGGGACTGGGTTTCCACCTACAAGTATCTAAATGATAATTTTTCATTTCACAAAAGTATTTTAGACAGAGTCTTCTCAAACTGCTGTGGAGATGTATTAGAGGATACTCTAACAAGAGTATTAGAAGATGACATTAAACGAGGAGCTTACAGAAGATTGAATGACGAGGATTACAAAGAACATAAAAAAGGTATTAGCGAGGTAATAAATTTTTACAGAAGATTAATTGAAAATTACTCCAATCAAACAAACACTATAGAAGACTTACTTCTGACTGCGTATCCTCAAAAAGAGGAATTGAACGAGTACATAGGTCAAATGACAGGCATACCTGCAGAATTTATAGAAGAAGACTTTGAGAAAGCCAAAAAAGACCCAGTGAAATTAAATTATTATATTACAAGAAAGGTCACAAAAAACGTTGCTGATAGACTCTTAAAGAGGGTATATTCTGAATAAGCTATTTAAATAAGTTTCTCGTGATTTCTATTGATTCTAAATGGAAGAAAAGACAGTTGCACATGAGATTGCCGAAAGGCAGCGTTCAATTAGCGTTGCAGAGTTCTTTGAAAAGAACAGGCATTTATTAGGCTTTGACTCAAAAATAAAGGCTATATTGACCTGTGTAAAAGAAGCCACAGACAACAGCTTAGACGCAAGTGAAGAAATGATTTTTTCCATCAAAAAGAAAGCAGAAGAGGTAATGAAAGATTTTGAAAATGCCAAAGCAAAGGGACAGGTAAAGAAACTTGAAACCGCAAAAAATGAGCTGGAAAAATTAAAAGATGAAGTGACAGATGTTCTGCCAAACGTAAAAATAATTATAGAGGAAGCACAGCAGGAATATAAAATTCTCGACTCAAGCAGAACTGAACGCGGATTTATGATAATCAGAAACGATGGAAAGCATACTATACGAATTGATGATAATGAAATAAATTTTGAAAGAAGCAGAATGGGAGAATTCAAGCTGACGAAAGACAACGCTGTAATAAATTTGGACAAAAAGGATGAGCATTTCGAAATAGAATACAGCGCAGACGGAAAGAAACATAAAATGACCACACAAAAGACAACGACTAATAGGTACAAAGTAAGCGTGGAAGACAATGGGCCTGGAGTAATTCCCGATCAGATACCAAAAGTTTTCGGCAGATTGTTATATGGAAGCAAATTCCAGCCAACAAGCAACAAACAATCATTAACGTGGGACGAGCCAATTCTTATTTATGTAAACGGCAAAGCAGAGTTGAAGCCAATAGGAGAATTTGTAGACCAATTCGTCAAAGAGGAAGGCTCTGCAGCTATAGATGAGAGCAACGCATTTGTGCCTGCTTTTGATTGGAAAGAATATAGATACACTCTAAAGAAAATAAGCAATGTTATCAAACACAAGAGAGAAAATGAAATAGTAGAGCTCCTGCTGGAATCAAACAGAAAAATAAAAGTGACCGGATGCCACAGCCTTTTCACGTTTGACCCAAAAGAAAAGAAAATAAAAGAAGCAGAGGCAAGAAATTTGAATGTCAATGATTTTATAGCCATACCAAGAAAATTGCCTTCTGGCAATGCAGAAACAATTAACATTTTAGACTACATAGCTGCAGATAAAATAAAACATAATTGGCTTTATGTTTACGGAATAAATAATTTAGCAGAATTATTTAACAACGCTGAAATAATTCACAAAAAGACTAACAAAAGCAGAAAATATTATAGACTCTATACAAAACATGGAATAATTGACGTACTAAACGACAGCATGAAACAATACACTGAAAAAGGTTTCCTGCCACTACACTTATTCCTGAAGTTGAATTTGCATGCAGAGGATACTATGTATATACAGACATATTATCATGGTAAAGCAACTAAAATACCTATAATCTGGAGCCTGACGCCAAACATTATGAGATTCTTGGGTCTATTCGTAGCAGAGGGTCATACTGATAAAAGGCAGGCAGCGTTTACATTCGGCCAGCATGAAAATTATTTGGTAGAAGAAGTCACAAAAACAGCAATACTTTTAGGTTCCAGCGTAACAATAGAAAGGCGGGAGAGTTCAATAAGAGTAAAATTCTTTGGAAATATTTTAAGTATACTTATAGAGGACCTTTGCGGTAAAGGTGCGCACAAAAAGAAAGTGCCGGAATTTGTTTTCAGAACATCAGAAGAATTAAGGCAACATTTTCTAGACGGCCTATATGTAGGAGATGGACACAAAGTGCCGAAAAGAAATCAACTTATGCTTGCTACAGTAAGCAAAAGACTGGCAAATGAAGTTGCATATTTATGGCTAATGCAGGGAGTAGTAGCGTCATTGCAAAAGAGGATGAACCATGGCCTTGGCAAAACTCCATCAATATGCTATGGAGTAAATGTTTACGGCGCTAATATAAACAAATCATTCGTATTCAAAACTAATAAGCCCTTCAAAGGTGGAACATTCAGTTCAAATAAATACTTGCTAAAATATAGGCAGAGTATGTTATCCGAATCTGACTTATGCCTTGTAAAAATAAAGGAAAAAAGAGTGATAGATGAAGGCAATGAATTTGTATATGATATATCAGTACCTGAATGTGAAAATTTCGTCGGCGGAACCGGCGGAATAGCATGCCATAACAGTCGTGGTCAGCAGGGCATTGGCATAAGCGCGGCAATATTGTATGCACAGTTAACGACAGGCAAGCCGACAAAAATAACTTCCAAAATTGGAGAGCACAGCCCGGCAGTATTTTATGATATACTAATTGACACCGAGCAAAATGTAGCTGAAGTTGCCAATCACGGTGAAGATAAAAATTTCAATATAAAACATGGAACACGCGTTGAATTAGAGGTCGAGGCAGTATACGTAGCTACTGGCGAGAAAAGCGTACTTGAATTCCTCAGAAGAACGAGCATAGCGAACCCGCACTCAGAAATAATTTTTCTTGATCCGAATGGCGAGAAATTTGTCTTTAAGAGATCATCAGCGAAGCCTCCGAAAGAGCCTCTAAGGATAAAGCCACATCCATACGGAATTGAGCTTGGCATACTTCAGCGAATGGCAAAGAAAACCGACAAGAGAACGCTACTTTCCTTCTTAACACAGGAATTCTCGCGTGTAGGGCCAATACTTGCTAAAAAGGTAATCAAAGAATCAAGATTAGAAGAAGATGCAAAACCTACTGAATTAAGTAGAGACGAGTCTGAAAAATTGCTCAAGAATATGCAGAAAGAACAGATAATGAACCCGCCGACAGACTGCTTGAGTCCAATAGGTGAGGACAAATTATTCAAAGAGATAGAAATGGAATTGAAACCAGAATTTGTCGCAACAATAACAAGAAACCCAGAGGTCTACAGAGGAATGCCATTTCAGATAGAAGCCGCTGTCGCATACGGTGGAAATATACCTCAAGAAGGAAGCGCAAAAATATACAGATTCGCAAATAAAGTTCCATTGATGTATGAAGCAAGCGCGTGCGCAACTTCACACGCAATTGTCAACACAGACTGGAGGAGATACGGGCTTACACAGCCCTCGGGCAAAGGTATTCCACAAGGAAGCATAATAATTCTATTGCACATGGCAAGCGTTTGGGTTCCATTCACAAGCGAATCCAAAGCAGCAATAGCAAGCTATCCTATTATAATAAAAGAGATGAAATTATCACTACAAGAGTGCGCCCGCAAACTTGGCAATTACTTAAAGAAACGACATGCTGAACAGCGCAACAAAATGAGAGTAAATCTCTTTGTTAAATATTCAAAAGAAATAGCAAATGCGATAGTAGGCCTGACAGAAAAACCGCAGGCAGAAGTGGACAAAGTAATGCACGAATGCTTAAAAGCAAGATACGGAGAAAACTATAACAAACAAAAAGAGGAAACAGAAGAAAGTGATAAGTGATAAAGAGATAACGGAGAGCCTTTCTTATGACACGCTGTGCAAGAAAGCTTCGGGAAAGAATTTGATTGGTTTTGACATTCATAATAGCTATGCAGGAGGAAGACAATGATAACGGATAAAGAGATAACGGAACGGCTTTCAAAAGTCGGCGCTAAAGTATATGAAGAACTAAAGAAAGCGGAAAATCCTATACTTTCATTACCAGTTAGAAGCTTAACCAATGTGTATTATGACAAAGATAGTGGAATGATAAAGCTTAAAGATACTATGCAGGAGCGTTCATACTTCAACATAGGACAGGCAAAGAAATTCATGCAGACTATGATAATGGCAGAAAGGATAAAATGGCTTTTGAAGCAGGACAAAACGCTGAGCATACGTCAACTATTCTATGTACTTAAGCATACTATTTTAGGAACTAAAGAAAATACATTTGACGACCAACAAACAGAGAGC
>CAYMQE010000056.1:4586-5190 GCA_964392695.1 Candidatus Woesearchaeota archaeon
ATTAACGAATATACTGCGTGAAAATCTTAATTTATTCGCAAGCAGCAAGGGTGTGTTAGCAGGTCCTATGACTGTTATAGATAGTGGCGACGAGATAGATTTAAGCAGAATGGGAAGTGCTGGCTATGGTGTTCCAGGAATAGTTGAACCGGATGTTGTAAAGTTCAAAGACTGCGGAGCCGACTTCGTTCTTGTAGTTGAAAAGGACGCTGTCTGGTCCCGCCTGAATGAAGATAAATTCTGGAAGAAAAACAACTGCCTATTACTAACAGGAAAGGGACAGCCATCGCGTGCTGAGCGAAGAATTTTAAGAAGGTTCCAAGATGAATTAAAAATACCTGTCTATATCTTCACAGATATGGATCCTTGGGGATACTATATTTATAGTGTATACAAACAGGGAAGCATTAATCTCGCATATTTCAGCGAGAAATCCGGTGTGCCAAAAGCAAAGTTCCTTGGCTTCAAAACAAGCGATGTCAAAGCGTATGATATGCCGAAAGACGCGCTGATTAGAATGGAGGAAGAGGACAAAAAGAGGTTAGAAGAGATGAAAAATTATGAATGGTTCCAATCCAAGGAGTGGCAGGAAGAATTAAAGGCT
>CAYMQE010000057.1:0-5148 GCA_964392695.1 Candidatus Woesearchaeota archaeon
AGAAAAAGAAAATAAAAATCCAGTTGAAATGTTTATACAGGAAACAAATGATTTGCGCACAAAACAGTACAAAGACACGATAACGGAAAGGGAGTATTACGGCAAGCATTATGAAGATCAGGCAAAAGGGTTTGAGCCTTTTACTAAAGGCTTGCCTGTTGCAAGAGAGTATTGGGATAAATTGAGTAAAGAAGGCAGGGAGGCAATAGCAACTGCAATCAAAATGGTAGATGCTAATGCGCCATCAGATAAAATAACGCAGGAAGTTATTGATAAAGTAACGCAAGACTATACAATGTTGCAGGACCGCGCCAAAGCAGCTAAGGAATATGCAGAAATTTTGAAGAGGGAATATTCAGATTTTGTAGACGGCAGAAAACCTTGGATAATTAATGGCGAGGACAAAATGAAAAATAATTTCGTTGATAACTTTGCGCCAATCGCTAAGAAAGCCATTGATATGGGTGTGCAGATAGGCATTGAAAATACAGACTCTCGTTTTATTTTTGGCACGCCGAAAGACACGAATGAAATTATAGGTATGCTCGGCAAAAAATTGGAAGAAATGGGTATTTCGAAAGATAAATTAAAATCTTATTTAGGCACCACATTTGACATGGGGCATGCAAGTTCTATGAAAGATTTAAAAGTGCGCGACGAAGGCGGAAAAGTTTATACTTTGGAGGGGAAACCTGAAGAGATGATTAAGGAGTTCAAAAATATTATACACATACACGCAAGCGAGAACTTCGGCGAAATGGACGCTCATCTCCCGCAAGGGCAGGCATACACTGACGAGCAAAGGGAAGCTATGGAAAAATATCTTAAGGAATCCGGCTTTAAAGGAAGAATAGTCCACGAAGTTGGCGGTCTAGGCGGACTTTCTTATGCTGTCTCTTTGGAAAAGTTATCGCCTCATATGTATGCAGTAGGAGGCGTTCCAACATCAGCTATATTCGGCCCAAGCTATCAGATGACAGACCCTACAGAGGGACTGTTCTTCCCAGGTGAGAAGAGGGAGAATTATTTCTACGGCAGTTGGGTAGGCGGACATATATAATTTACCCCTACATTTCTTTTAAAAAACAAATATTTACATATTTGTAGGGGGTAAAACTATAATTAACAATTATTTGTGAATATATTTAAACAAAGAAGTCTTTTTTAATGTATATGACTAATCTAGACACGCTGAAAGAATTAAGCCACAGGCAGAGATTGAAGAATCTATATCCCGGGAAAATAGACGAGAAAGATTTGAATCTGATTTACTCATTCTCCCGCAATGCTGTCAAGGACTTAGGCAGTTTCATTCACGCAATAATTTTATGGGGGAGTGTCGCACGTGATAAGAAAAAAGAAGAAAGCGATGTTGACCTTTTGGCTCTTGTTGATGACCTGCACCAGCCTGTCACTCAAGATATAGTGAGCACCTATCGCCTCGCTGTTGGAAAAATCCTCGCAGAAATCGGCGCTGTTGACAAAATTCATCTTACTACTATTGGTGTTACAGACTTCTGGGACGGCGTAAGACATGCAGACCCTATAATTGTAACTCTTCTTCGCGACGGCAAGCCTATAGTTGACACTGGATTTTTCAAGCCGTTGCAGAGATTGTTAGAGCAGGGAAGAATCCGTCCAACCCCAGAAGCTATTGACGCGCATATTACAAGAGCGAAACAATTGTTGCGCGCCGCAGACAACCACATACTCATAGCAGTTGATGACTTCTATTGGGCATTGATGGATTCCTCGCATGCAGCGTTGATGAAACATGGTGTTACACCTAAAGTTCCAAGCGAAGTCGCTGAAACGCTTAAGAAAAACTTCAAGGGCAAGATAACAAAAGAGGATGTCAAGCTTCTGGATTACAGCTATTCTCTTATGAAAAAGATAGCGCACAACAAAGTCATTCAAGTATCAGGCGTTGAAGTTGACGAGCTTCGCAAGAAAGTTACTGCGTTTGTTGAGAAGATGAATAAGTTAGTTGGCTAAACGATTATTGTTTTAATTTTTGTATAACTCTAGTAATTTATTCATTGCACTTTCAGCTTCATTTGTTGCAGTGAAATTATTCCCATTAGCTATACTATCTGCAAACATACCTACAGCATCTTTAATTTCTGTTTTTTTGGAATCTACAATTTTAAAATAATTATATCGTGCTTCATTCTCCTTTTCTTGTTTCACTTTATCTCCTGCTTTGGAGTACCTAATTTCTATTCCAGGTTTAATTAAATTGATTATTTTGTTTATAGCATCTTGTGTAGCACCAGCAAGATTTTTTCTCTCTTTTTCTATAACTTTGTTGATTTCTTCATTTTTTAGAGAATCTACATCCATTTTTAATATATTTTCAAGTGTTTCGTTTGCAGTATTAACGTCTGCAGGTAATGTAAGACCATTCTTATCTTTTAATTTTTTAACAATCGTTACTAATTCCTGCCCAGTTCTATCTCCAATTAAAATTTCTTTTGCTGCTTCACCCGCGTTTTCAAATAAGTATGCTCCAATATTTGTTTTTAACACAGTTGAATTATAAACATTATTGCCTCTTAATTCATCTATAGCATAATCTAATGTATACTTTCCATCCTCTACATCCATAATTATATTTTGTCTAGTACTATTTTTAAGACCAAGTTTATTAGCTAAACTTACGAGTCTATCCTCAGTTTTATCAACTTTCCAAGCATCTAATTCACCTAAATATCCTCCAGCTGCATTAAGTTTTTCGCTATATACTTTTATATTGTATACCATTTTATTCACCTTTTTGTTACTATTAGGTTGTAAAAAGTTATTTAAATAGTTTTCTATTCCACTAGCTGGCAAATTGTAGCCAGACCATGCGTTAAATCCATCCGTCTTTCTTGGCATTATAATACCCCCTCAAGAATATCATTTATTTTTATGGCATAGCCAAATATTTCTCGGGCTGTATAATCAGCATTTTTTATTCTTTCTTCGGCTTTTTCCCTCCATTTGCGTTCTAATTCTTTGCCCTTTATTTGTGAGTTATGCAAAATAACTTCCAATGGTGTAATTTTCTTCATATTTTCAGTAATTTCTGGATCCCTGTTTATTAGGCGACTTATATCCGTTCCACCCTTTATTAACAGCTTTATAAGATTTGGCTCATTGTCATTGCGCGCCCCAATAACTTTAGTGCAACTGTTTATTATAGCAACGCTTGGCATGAATTTTATTAGGTAGTAGTATAAGCTATCTTCTTCCTTTATGTCACTTTTTTCTGGTGTAATCTTCAAATTTTCATAGTTATCTCCTTCAAACAGAAAGAACTTTTCGTCTAAATAGCCATTATCAAAAATATTATATGACTTATCAATTACGTCAGTTAAACAAGATAAAATTTCATGTTTTTTTCCAATTTCATATAATGGCTTTTCTATTTCCAGAAGTTTTTCAAGTTTATGGAGTGCTGTGATCTCATAAGCTCCTTTATCAAATATATCTGCTAATTGTAAACTATAGAATAGGCAGAGATTTTCTGTAAAATAGTCGTCAAGTTCCTTTATTTTGTTGTTTTGATAAAGGAAGCTGTAAACTCTATGGATGATACTCGAATTATCTGAATCTCCCCATTTGATATTGACTTTTATATCATCTGAAATTTCTTTTTCATTCAGCTTTCTATACGTGCAAAAATCTTCTATTATCTTTGAAGCTAAATCTTGCGTAATAGTTACATTCGCAGATCTTCTTATAGATAGCTCTATTAAATTCTCTTTTTTTTCTTCTTTTATTACTATTTCAATTCCATTCATTATATCCACCCTATTGTTTTTGAAGACTCAACTTTGTGTTTCATTGTCCTGTCAAAACTCAACCAACAAAAATCAAAAAAATTGCCTATTCCTTTGCTTTGATATATAGTTTGCCCATCCCTTTAACGAACTCATCTATACCTTTGTTCTCCTTTGCAGACGTTGCTATGTTAGCTACTACTTCAATATTGCTAACTTCTTCTATTGTTTCTAGTGCGTACTTTTTTTTGTTATTTATTACTGTGTTTTGATTTAGATACAAATCTACTTTATTTCCGACTAAAGATATTGGAATAGTTTTCTTGACTGGGGTATTAGATATTACTTCTTTTATATTTTTTACAAGATTATCTATTGAGCTTGGTTCATTAAGTGCGTATACCGCAATTATTGCGTTTATTCCTGCTCTAGAGATACCTTCTCTTATAGGAGCGAATTTACTCTGTCCGCCGAAGTCTTGAATGACTATATCTCCAATTATAGCCTCTTCTATAGACGCAATTGAATAGCTCTTATTCTCATATTTTAGCTCTATATTGTTATTCAAAGCATTCCTGGTTATAGTTCCATCATTTTTTATTTTATACAAGCCAAGTGTATCTTCTCCCTTTGTAGCAAGTTTGTAGTAATACTGGGTCGCACCTATAGTTTGTTTTATTCTTTGTTCCAAAGTTGTTCTTGCATTGTCAAATTCGCATAATGGGTTTATCAGGTAAGTCTTTCCAACTCCGCCTTGTCCAGTTAGTGCCATAGTCATAGCATTATGTTCTTCTCTTTTCGTTGTTGCTCCAAGTTTATTTGCGAAACTCATTTTCTCACCTCCTTTTATTTTTTAAGCTTATATTTAAAGCTTTACCTCCTTGTAAGATGAAATAACAAATGGAGTGCCTGCATTTTCAATATTTAACGGATTTTTAACTTTACCGTCTATTATTTGAGTGTGCGTTAATGTTCTGAATCTGGAACCTTTACGAAAATCATCTGGTGATAATTCTTCCATAATCCCAGGGATTAGTGTAAAATATTCATTTCCAATTCTTATTGAACCTGTTTTATATTCGCAGTTTTCAAAAGACAATAAATTTCCAAGAATAATGTAACCTGTGTCTATAATATCTCCTATATAACCCATGGCTTCGCCAAGGAGGTCCATAGAGTAATTTTCATTATCCATCTCTTTTAGTTTATTTTCTAATGCATGCGGAAAACTACCTTCGTGCCTGGATCCCATGAATCTATACCCTCTTCTTCCTTCGTAAGTTTCTGATTCCAATATCCCGGATTTTTTGGTTTTGTTGTTGTATTTTTTAGTTGGTTTGAATATGCTGTCTACCGCTATATCCTGAATAATCTCTCCTAA
>CAYMQE010000058.1:0-2912 GCA_964392695.1 Candidatus Woesearchaeota archaeon
TTGTGCCTTATAATCCTTCAAAATATGAGCGGTCTAAACTGCCTAAGATATATATTATAGACTACGCTAGAGAATAGTTGGAAAGCCCCGGATGGGAATTGAACCCACGACCTGCGCATTACGAGTGCGCCGCTCTACCATTGAGCCACCAGGGCACAAAAATTTAATTATTTATATACTATTAATTACTTATGGCTTATCAAGAAATTCTGGCTAAAATACTCTCTGATATCTACGTAATATTGTCTGCGCCTTTCAATGACTTTGAAATTTTCTGGATATTGATGCCTGCATACGCAACATGGCTCGGAGCAGAATATTTTTCAAAAGAGCAGAAGAGTTTTGGTGATGTGTTCATAAGCGGATTTCTGGCGTTCTGGACAGGCTCAAATTGGTTCAGACACATTGGACTCTCTTTGAATGCAAAATTCGCTCTTGCAGTTGCAATTACACTTTACGGCGTTTTGATTATTATAGAGTCTTTTCTTGGAAAGTCATTCATCAAAGCAATTTCAGGCATACAATACGTAGCTTTCTTTATTATTATTCTAACACCTTACGTTTACGATTTGATAGAATTGGAAGCAGGCATGCTGTTGAGCGTTGCTACGCTTCTGCCATTCATGATTATCATTCCGTTTATAATAAGAAAATTTATCAATGTGCCCGAGTAAGTATAGTATATGCACAGAAGGTTCAAACCCCATCACGGTGTAATAGCTGTATGGTTCGTAGAGCGGGGCGTCTTGGCTGTAATGTTCAGCTTTTTCTTTTTGTTAGGGATTGTAAATGTAGTTTCCGGTTTGAACACCGAATATTTTGCGCTGGTAAAATTAGGCATTTATGGAGCAATAACTGTATCCTCGCTTTTGATGTTTTTGGCGCTAGGTATAGAGCATCATAGGAGAACTTATTATCTACTGCCAGAGCACGTGCATATAAAAGTCGGAAAAAAAATAACCCGGGTGCCTTTGAATGCAATATTAGATGCTAAAGTCACGCAGAATAGAATAGAGAAGCTGTTAAACATAGGAAAAATTCATCTAAGAACAGTTGATAGTGTTCATGTGCTTGAAGGCGTGCCTTATCCAAGACTGTTTGAGGTTACTCTGATAGATAAGACTTCAAAAAAGAGCCCTAATCTTTAATTCTTCTGGATTTCTGAAGCATATTCTTGATGACGCCATTTGCATATCTTGCAGAACCGACAAAATCGTTCTTGTATTTTAGAAGGTAATAGCCAGGCTCTAGATTTTCAATAGGTATATCAGCGCCCTTTAGCCATAAGCCGAGTTGTTCTTCATTTAGCTCGTACACATTTTTAGTCGCTAGCGGGCCAAACAGCTGGCATGTCTCAATACTTAAGCGGATTGAATCGCGGTCAAACGAGCCGAAGTAAATGCCAATAAATTCTATGCGAAGATCGTTTAGGTAAATCAAAGATAAATCCTCTGGCAGTATCCATAGGCGATCTTTACTGGAGAGTGCGAGGGACAACTTGAATTTCTCAATGCCGAAGCGTTCTGAAAGGAACGTTGCTATCTGGTTCCGCATTTGCCTGGAAATTATTTCGCCCATTATTCCAGCCTCCTTAATTTGGCTATGAAGAAGCCTTCTGTATCATTGTCCTGGGGATAGATGCGTATGCAGTTTTTTATGGAATCATCAAGTTTATCGGCAATAGCAGCATGAGACTTAACATCTAATTTAATAGGAACAGCCTTTAGTTCCGTTCCCTTGATTATTCGGTCTATAACCATCTCATTTTCTTCTACTGAAAGGGAACATGTAGAATAGACTATAGTTCCGTTCCTCTCCAAGCAGTTGTATGCGGCTTCAAACAGTTTGAATTGCAGTTTTGACAGCTTATATGCTGTGCTTTGCGACCACATATCAGCTACATGAGGATTATTTCTTAATGTTCCAGTTGCACTGCACGGCGCATCAAGAAGAATGTAGTCATATTTTTGTTGTTTGTTTCCAAAAGAGACGCCATTTAGTCTTGTAACAATAGTGTTCCTTACACCACAGCGTTGTATATTCGTCTGCAGTATTTTGACTCGCGGAAGTTCGACATCATTGGCGACTATTATTCCAGTGTTTTCCATTAAGTTAGCCATTAGAATGGTCTTCCCGCCTGGAGCAGCTGCCATGTCAAGGACAGCAGCATGTTTCTTTGGACTTAGTATAGTTGGTGGAAGCATGCTCGCAGCGCCTTGTATGTAAAAATAGCCTAAGACATGTTCAAGAGTCTTGCCGAGAGGAAAGGGTTTGTAATTGACTTCATATGCGTCTTCAAGATAAGTTAATTTTTTTAATTCAAAGCCCTTTGAAGAGAGCCTTTTAACAAGCTCTTTTGCGTCTATCTTCAGTGTGTTTACTCGTATGGTTGCCTTCGTAGGTTCTAAATTGACGTCCATCATATCCTGGAAATAATCTAAGAAAGATTGTTTCATACAACCACCAGCGTTGTCAGCGCTATAATTATTCCAAAAATTGCCCCGCCTACTACATCTACCCAGTCATGCACATTTAGTTTTATTCTGGAGTATGACACAATAAATGCTATAGCGAATGTCAATGGTGCAAGTGCGTTTAGGCTATAAGAGACTGCAACTGCAAGAGCGAAAGAAACCCCGGAATGCGCGATAGGAAAAGCATAAGTGTTGCATGTGTCTTTAGTCTGTGTATTTCTAGGTTTTTTGACTATTAACTTTACTTTTTTAATGACTAAAAAGGTTGCAATTTGAGCGATTGCTACGCGAAGAAACATGTCGCCAGTATCTGAGTTGGAATAATAAGCTACTATAGTAGGTAATAGTATGCTTAGCAGTATTTCTAGTTCTGGATAATGATCTATCAGCATATAGAGTCTTTTCATATGCAGTTAAAGAATAGTCGTTCCAATAAAA